>CAYOPA010000013.1:20585-26759 GCA_964405625.1 uncultured Bryobacterales bacterium | reverse complement strand
CCGCCTGCCCGTGGGCTTCCCGCAGGTGTACGAGGCGCCGGGGCGGCCGGACATCCACAGAAACCTCGCTTACCTGCTGCTGCGAACCGGCTCGACGGTCGAAGCCGTGGAAGCCTTTGAGCGGGCGCTGCAACTGGAGCCCGAAGACGAGCGCACCGCGCTGGAGCTGGCCTTCCTGCGGCACGAAACCGGCGAGCCGGCACGGGCGCTGGCCGGATTTTGGGCGCTGCGGGGCTCCGTCGATCCCCAGATCGCACAAACCGCCGCCGAGACAGCCGACCGCATCGAGGCCGAGCTCGGTGGCTCGATCGAGCGCTGGGAGCAGGCCGTGCGCGAGCGGCCCGACAACCGCGCGGGACGGATCGAGCTAGCCGACCTCCATGCCTTGCGCGGCGAGCCCGACCGCGCCGCTCCGCACTACGCGGCGGCGTACCAGCTTCCTGGTCCCAATCCCGACGAGATCCTGCTCAAGCTGGGCCGCGCGCGGTTGCTCGCCGGCGACTCCGACGCCGCCAACGGCGCCTATCTGCTGGCCTCGCACTCCGCCGAGACCCGGATCGCTGAGACGGCCCGCGCCCTGCTGCCCAAACGGCATCCTTGGGCGAACGAGTTTCGCGCCGCCCTGGCGTTGGCGCCGCGCAACACCGGGCTGCGCAAGGAGCTCGCCTACCTATTGCTTGCCGTCGGCCAAAGCGAAGAGGCGATGGGCGAGTTTGTCGCTGTCCTCGAGATTGATCCCGGCGACCTGCAAGCCGCCGCGCAGCTCGCGTTCCTTGAAAAAGAGGCCGGCCGGCCCAGCCGCGCCGCCGAGTTGCTGGAAAAAGCCCGCCGCGGCGAAGACCCCGCCCTGGCCGAACGGGCCTCCGCCGCGCTGGCCGATCTCAAGGAGGAGGAGTCCGCCGCCGCCCGGACGCTGGGTGAAAAGAGCCTGCAATCGAGCTACCTGCGCGACGCGGAGAAGCTGTTTCGGCAGGCCTGGGAGCTGAATCCCGGCGACGCCGAGCTCGCCTACAAGCTCGGCGTTGTCCATAACCTATTACAGCAGGACCGCGAGGCCTTGCGCTGGTTTTCAATGGCTTCCGACGCCGACGACCCGGCCCTGGCCGAGCAGGCCGCGCAGTCGTACCGCAACCTCAAGCCGCAGTTCCAGCGCGTGACCACCTCGGTCTGGATGCTGCCGTTCTACTCCCGGCGCTTTGGCACGGTTTTTGGCTATGCCCAGGCGAAGACGGAGTTTCGCGTCGGCCGGCTGCCGGTGCGGCCCTACCTTTCGATGCGGTTTGCGGGCGACATTCGCGGCCGGGTGGGCGGAGCTTCGCCGCAACAGCTCTCCGAGCAGGCGCTGATCGGCGCCTTCGGGCTGCGCGCGCCGCTCAAGCATGGCTTCACCTTGTGGGGCGAGGCCGGTCAATCGGTGAGCCTGATGCGCGAGCGGGCGCCGGGGATTCCCTTTTCGGCGCCGGACTACCGCGGCGGCATGAACTGGTTCCGCTACCGAGGGCCCGGCTTGGGCTCGCGCGAGGCGGGGTTTTTCCATGAGGAGACGGTTGACGCCGTCTACGTCAGCCGCTTCAACCACGACTTTCTGGGCTACCTGCGGGTGCGGCCCGGCTATACCCTGCCCGCCTTCGGCCCGATCAAGGCGCAGGTCTACGCCAACTGGAACCTGACCGCCGACACCTCGCGCGAGTACTGGGCCAACTACGCCGAAGCCGGCCCGGGCATACGGCTGCGCGTACCCAAAGTAGCGCCGCCGATGGATTTCTCCGTCGATTTCGTGCGCGGGGTACACCTGTCCAACTTGGGTAACTCGTTCCGTCCTAACTACTTCGACCTGCGCGCCGGCGTCTGGTACTCATTCGCCAAATGAGAGGCTTTCTCGCGCTGGCGGCCTTGCTGAGCGCGACGGCGCCGGCGGCGGACGTGCGGCTGCAAGTCCCCGAAACCGCCGCCTGGACTCAGCTCGCCAACGCCCTCGGGCTGCGGACCACCACCGAGCCGGCTCCCTTCCGCATCCTTATCGGCGACAGCGAAGAGGCGCGCGCCCTCGGCGTGATCCCCGGCCCAGAGACCGTCCGGGTCGCCGCTTTGAAGGCAACCGCGTCTCCCCGGCTGGAGATCTTCTGGGAGCATCCGGTCGAAATCCCGCTCTTCACCCTCCCCCCGGACGCCAAGGTCCTGACGCGGGAGAAGCACACTGGCGCACCGCTGGCCGCTGCCTGGACGACTGATTCGACAACCATTCTCTGGCTCGCCGCCGAACCCGGCGAGCGCGGCTACGAGCGGTTCCCCTTCTGGTTGCATGCGCTGGTCGACCTCGGCCTGGAGCCGCCCTTTCGCAACGCCCGCACCTGGGTCTTCCATGATCCGGCCTACCGGCTGCGGGTGGACCCGGACTTTCTGGCGCGGCGCTGGCGGCAGGCGGGCGTCGCCGGGGTCCACATCGCCGGCTGGCCGTTCTTTGACGGGGACCCGGCGGCGGCTGAGCGGCTGAAGAAGCTGCTGGCCGCCTGCCGCCGCGAGGGTGTTTTGGCCTACTGCTGGCTGGAGCTGCCGCACGTCAGCGAAAAGTTTTGGGCCGAGCGCCCGGAATGCCGCGAACAGACGGTGACCGGCCAGGACGCGCACCTGGACTGGCGCAAGCTCATCAATCTCGTCGATCCCGCTTGCGCGGCCGCCGTCCAGGAAGGAACGAAGCGGCTTCTAGAAACCTTCGCCTGGGACGGGGTGAATCTGGCCGAGCTGTACTTCGAATCGCTCTACGGCGCCTCGGACCCGGCGCGCTTCACACCCTTCCATCCCAGCGCCCAGGCCGCGGCGAAGGCCGCCCTCGGCTTTGAGCCCAAGGAGCTGTTTGACGAAGCCTCGCCGCGTTTCTGGAGCCGCGATCGGTCCTCGTGGCAACGCTTCGCCGAATGGCGCACCGAGCTGGCGCTTCGGCTGCAACGCCAGTGGCTCGATTTCATCCGCCGCACGCTGCCCGGCGCCGACCTGGTCGTCACCCAGATCGACGACCGCTTCGAGCCCAACATGCGCGAGCTGCTCGGCGCCGACGCGGCGGCCCTGCTGGCCCTGCCGGAGCAGGACTTCACTTTGTTGATCGAAGACCCCGCCCCGCTGTGGTCGCTCGGCGCCGAGCGCTACGCCCGCATCGCCGAAGCCTACGCGCCGCTCACGGCGGACCCCGGCAGGCTGGCCATCGACCTCAACATCGTCGAGCGCTACCAGCAGACCTACCCGACCCGCAAGCAGCTCGGCGGGGAGTTCCTGCGGCTGGTCGATCAGGCCGGAACGAGCTTCGAGCGGGTGGCGCTGTACTTTGAAAGCTCCATCAGCGAGCCGGATTGGAAGCTGCTGCCGCGCATCGCCGCCGGGGCTCGGATTGTGGAGCGCTACTCTGACGGCGGCCTGTCGGCGGAGTCCGACAAGCCGTTCGGGGTAGCCTGGAGCGGTCCGGCGCTGGTCAATGGCGAGCCCTGGCCGCTGGCCGACCGGGAAACCGTCTGGCTGCCGCGGGGCCGCTTCCGCATCGAAGCCGCCGTGCATCCGCCGCCCGGCCGCGTGTTGTGGCTGAACGCCGAGCCGCTCGCGGCGGGGGTTGAAGACCGCGACGTCGTTATCCGCTACCGCTCGACAGCCGTCGCGCCGGTGCTGCTCGACCGCGGCCCCAGTCAGACCCTGCTTGACGGCGAACCCTTTGAAGCGGGCTGGGAGCAGACCCGGACGCACTGGGCGGGACGCCTGCCAGCGGGCGAGCATGAGGTGCGCCTGCGGTTCTGACCAGCACAAGGAGCAGCGGCCCGGGCTGTCTTCGGTCGATCGTAAACGCAAGAAAAGAGGAGGCTTCGCGGCGGCTACAACCCGGCCCTTGCGGGCCGGGCTATCAGAATGCCGCCCTACGGGCTTGAATACGCTCCCGCTTCGCGGATCGCCAGATCTTTTTATAGCCCCAACACATCCAGAAACGCCCGGCCGGCGTGCGAGAGCTGCCGATTGGCGGGATAGACGAGCCGGATGCTGCGCTCCATCTCGATCTCGGCTACGGGAATCTCCACCAGGACGCCCTGCTCAATCTCCTGCTGGACGCACATGCGCGGCAGAAAGGCCACGCCCATGTCGAGCTGCACCATGCGGCGGATCGTCTCAATCGTCGGCAGCTCGATCTCCATGTTCAGGGACACGCGATGGGTCTGGAAGGCCTCGATCACGCGGCGCCGGTAGGGCCCCGAGACGTTGTGGGCGATGAAGATCTCGTCCCCCAGCTCCTGAATGCTCAGCTCCTTGCGCTTGGCCAGCCGGTGTTTGGGGGCCACGATGAAGGCCAGGTGGTCGGCGTAGATTTCGCGCAGCGTTAAGCGGTCGTCGCCCGGATCGTAGGTGATGGCGCCCATCTCCAGCCGGCCGCGCAGCAGCTCGTCGGGGATGCGGCTGGAGAGGCTGCGCCGGATCTCAATGTGGATGCGCGGATGCAGCCGGCGGTACTCTACGATCGGTCCCAGCAGATACATCGCCGTGGACTCGTTGGCGCCGATCGACAGCCGCCCGGCCTGCAAGCCTTGCAGCTCCGCCAGCGCCCCCCGCAGCTCGCGGTCCAGGCCCTCATAGCGGTCACAGTATTCTAGTACCAACCGCCCGGCGTCCGTCAGCGACAGCGACTTCGTGGTGCGGTCGATCAGCGATACGCCCAGCTCGCTCTCCAGGCGCTTGAGCGCCAGGGACACGGCCGGCTGCGTGCGCAACAGCTTCTGGCCCGCCCGGGAGAAGCTGGCCTCCTGGGCGATGGTGCGAAAAGTTTCCAGCAGTGCGAGGTCCATGAGGTTCGCTTATAGTTTACCCAAGAATAATAAATTTGCATTATTATCTTGAGACTGGTTCGATAAGAGGCATGTCCGAACGCGTCCATATTTTCGACACGACCCTGCGCGATGGCGAGCAGTCGCCGGGCTGCTCAATGAACACCGACGAGAAGCTGCTGGTGGCACGCACGCTCGTCGATATGGGCGTGGATATCCTGGAGGCCGGTTTCCCGATCGCCTCCGACGGCGATTTTGACGCCGTGCGCAAGGTCGGCCGGGAGTTTCCCGGCGTTCGAGTAGCCGCCCTGGGCCGCACCGTACCGTTGGACATCGAGCGGGCCGCCCAATCGCTCGACGGGGTCAAGACTCCCCGCATCCACTGCTTTATCGCCACCAGCGAGATCCACCTCAAGTACAAGCTGAAGAAATCGCAGGATGAGGTGCTCGAACAGGCCGTCCGGGGCGTGGAGCTCGCCAAGAAGTACGTCGATGACGTGGAGTGGTCGGCCGAAGACGGCACCCGCACCGAGATCGACTACCTGTGCCGCATCTCCAAGGCCTGCGTGGACGCCGGCGCGACAACGATCAACATTCCCGACACGGTCGGCTTCTGCACCCCGGACCACTACGCCGAGATCATCAAGGCGGTCGTGGACGCGGTGGGCGACCGCGCCATCGTCAGCGTCCACACGCATGACGACCTGGGGCTGGCGACGGCGAATGCAATGGCGGCGCTCAGCGTCGGGGCGCGGCAGATTGAGTGCGCCATGAACGGCATCGGCGAGCGCGCCGGCAACTGCTCGCTTGAAGAGGTGGCGGTCATCATGAAGGTCCGCGCCGACCGCGTGCCGTTCTACACGAACATCAACACGGAGAAGATCTACGCCGCCAGCCAGGCGCTGTCGAGCGTCATCACCTTCGGCCCGCAGCCCAATAAGGCGATCGTGGGGCGCAACGCCTTCGCCCACGAGGCGGGCATCCACCAGGACGGCTACCTCAAGCACCGCTCCACTTACGAGATCATGACGCCGGAGTCGGTCGGCGTGCCGACGACGCAGTTGGTGCTGGGCAAGCATTCCGGCCGTCACGCGCTGCATCAGCGGATCGCCGATTTGGGTTACGGCGACCTCGGCAAGGACGACATCCAGCGGGTCTACATGGCGTTTACGCGTATGGCGGACACGCGCAAGGGCGTGCTGGACGAGGATATCGTCACGTTGCTGGAGGAGATGGGATTTAGCAAGCTGGAGCTGGCGGTTCGGTAGGAGGCCACGGTTGTCCGAGCTTACGCGTCCGGCCCCAGCACCCGATCCAGGAACAGATCTAGAAATCGCCGCGCGTCCATCTGCATCGCCGCGCGGACTTGGCTGTTGGTCGA
>CAYOPA010000013.1:2296-20575 GCA_964405625.1 uncultured Bryobacterales bacterium | reverse complement strand
GCGGCCCGGCCGGCCCTCGCGCCGATCCGCCACCAGCATCCCCGTGGTGAGCTTGCCGTCCGTCTCCACGTCCGCCGCAAAGCTCTCGGTCGTGGCAAACGATTCGTTCACGGCCAGCCCGACGGCCACGGGATCGTGCAGTACGCACGTTTCTTCGTCCGCGGTCTCCTGAAACTCAAAGTACCGGCCCACGATTGCCTGGACGAATCCGGCCGCCGGACGGTCCGAAGCCGCCGCCCGCCGTTCGAGCTCTTGTCGGCTCAGCCGCACCTGCATCGTGGCGTCCAGCGGCGCCAGGGTTACCGGCAGGCCGGAATGCACCACGATCCGCGCCGCTTCCGGGTCGGCGTAGAAGTTGTACTCCGCCACGGCCGTCACATTGCCAGGATGGACGACCGCGCCGCCCATCAAGACGATCTCCCGGGTGAGCGTCATCGTGGCCGGGTCGCGCAGGATGGCCGTAGCGATATTCGTGAGCGGGCCCAGAGCGATGATCGTGATGCGGCCCGGATTGCGCGAGACGGTCTCCAGGATCACGTCGACGGCATGGGCGGGGGCCGCCGCGCCGTCCGGGGGCCAGTCAAAAACGTCGCCCAGCCCGTCTTCGCCATGCACGTGCGCGGCCGTCACCAGATCGCGGCGCAGCGGGCGCTCGCATCCGGCCGCGACCGGAGGCGGGTGAGCGGCGCCCGAGGCTGCGATCACGCGCAACGCATTGATCGCGGTTGCTTGGACGGAAGCGTTGCCGGCCACAACGGTAACGGCCTCGATCAGCAGCTCCGGCGAGGCCAGCGCCAACAGCAACGCCAGCGCGTCGTCCACGCCGGGGTCGCAGTCGATCAGGACCAGCTTGGGTTCCGGACTGCTCACGAGCCGCCCAACGGGCGCCGGTTGGCGTCAAGGTCACGCGTGAAGCGCTCGGCCGGGGCGGCGAGCCGCCGGACGACATCGGGAAACAGCTCTCGGCGGTCGAACTTTTCGCCCACGTCCTCGTGCAGGTCATACAGCGCGACCGGCCGCAGGCCGCCTTGCGCGCCGGCCCGCTCCACGTGCAGCTTCCAGCGGCCCTGCCGGACGGCGCGGATGTTGCTTTGCGAGGCATCCTGGCCGCGGCCGCCGAAGTAGTAGAAGTACTCATACGGCGACTTGGCGCCGGGCTGGCCCGATAGCAGCGGCCACAGGTCGCCGCCGTCGAGGGTGCGGTCGGAGGGCGGATCGACCCCCGCCAGCCGGGCGAACGTCGGCAGCAGATCCATCGTCGTCGCCACCTCCGAGCTGACGCGGTCGGCCGGAATCCGTCCCGGCCAGCGGAAAATCCCCGGAACCCGCACGCCGCCCTCGTACAGCGTGGCCTTGCCGTCCCGCAGCGGCCCGGCCGACCCGGCATCGACCCCATATTGCAGCCAGGGCCCGTTGTCGGAGGTATAGACGACCAGCGTCTTGCCGTCGATTCCGAGCTCGGCCAGCTTGGCCAGGATGCGGCCCACGCTCCAGTCGAGCTCCTCGATCACGTCCCCGTAGAGACCGCGAATCGAGCGGCCATCCCGCTCCTCGGAGACGAACACGGGCACGTGCGGCATGGCGTGCGGCAGGTAGAGGAAGAAGTCCCGTTCGCGGTTGGCTTCGATGAACTCCAGCGCTTTGTCGGTGTACAGAGTGGTGAGCCTGGTTTGGTCGGGGTTCAGCTCCAGCGCCTCGTCGTCGGCCATCAGCGGCAACGGCTCGGGAAAGCCCTGGCCGGAGTCGAGGTCGTGGAAGCTGTCGCTGCCGGCGTAGCCGGTGTACGCGGCGCGTTCGCGGGCTGCTTTCATGCGCTCGTCCTCGTTCGGCGCCGGCGGCATTTTGGGGTGATAGGGCCACATGTCGTTGGAGTAGGGAAGCCCGAACCAGCGGTCAAAGCCGTTGCGGTGAGGCAGGAATTGCGGACGGTGGCCCAGGTGCCACTTGCCGATCATCATGGTGGCGTAGCCGGCGCCTTGCAGCAGCTCCGCGACGGTGACCTCGTCCGGGTGGATGCCGGTGGTGGACTTCGGCCCGTGGTTGAAGTCCAGGCTGTTGCGCGGCGGGTAGGTTCCCGTCATCAGCGCCGCGCGCGACGGACCGCAGAACGGCGCCGCGTAGAAACTGGTGAAGCGCATCCCCTGGCGGGCCATGCGGTCAATGTGCGGCGTCCGGATATCGGGGTGCCCCTGCACGCCCAAATCGCCCCAGCCCTGGTCGTCGGCGAAGATGACGATGAAGTTGGGCCGGTCGGCCGCCTGGCCGAGCGCGGCGAGGGCAAATGTCAATAGGAAAACCCGCATCGGGCGGAGTGTAGCACGGAGCCGGGTCAGGCCCAATCCGCTATCGTTTTCTACGACACTTTGCGGACTTCGATTTCGCGGCCGTCGGTCTCAGTCTGCCGCAGACGGATCTCCAGTCGGGGCCGCGGGAGCCGCTCGCTGAACTTTTCGCCCCATTCGACCAGGACAATGGCTTCCTCGTCCCACAAGTCGTCCAGGCCCAGGGTTTCCAACTCCGGCAAGCGGTCGAGGCGGTAGAGGTCGAGGTGGTAGACCTTGGGGTTCTCGCCAAATTCGTGCATCAGCGAAAAAGTGGGGCTGAGCACGTCCTCGGGCTCGGCGGCGCCGAAGCCGGCGATCATGCCCTTGGCGAGAGTAGTTTTGCCCGCGCCGAGGTCGCCGATGAGCAGGATCAGGCGCGGGGGGGCGATGCCGGCGGCGATTTCGCGGCCCAGGGCGATGGTCTGCTCGGCCGAAGCGGTGTGGTAGGTCATGGCATGTGGCGCACGGCTGCGCCGTGCACGCGAGGCTTTGCCTCGCGAAGTAACTTGACCGGGCCATAGGCCCGGCTGCACGGCATAGCCGTGCGCCACAACGCCTCCAGCATGTCGCCGGCGAGCATCGCAGCTTCGCCGCGCTGCTCGGCCGCCAGCTCGCCCGCCTTACCGTGCAGCCAGACCGCGGCGGCGGCCACCTGGAATGGTTCGATGTCGGGATGCTGCGCCAGCAACCCGGCGAGCAGGCCGGTCAACACGTCGCCCGATCCCGCCGTCGCCATCGCGGGCGTTCCAGTTGGATTGACAGCCACGCGGCCGTCCGGGGCGGCGACCAGGGTGCGCGCGCCTTTCAGAATCACGATCGCCCCCCGCTCGGCCGCCAGCTTGCGGGCGACCTCCACCCGGTCGGCCTGCACTTGCCGGGTCGAAAGTCCCGTCAACCGCGCCATCTCGCCGGGGTGCGGCGTCAGGATTAGCGTCTTTGTGCGGCGGATCCACTCTTTCCACCCGGCCAAAGCCGTCAGCCCGTCGGCGTCGACGACCAGCGGCTGTTCGGTCTCGGAGACGACCTTGCGGACGAGCTCCTGGTTTTCGGGCAGCACGCCCAGCCCCGGACCTATTGCGACGACATCCGCGCCTTCGAGCCAGCTCGGGTCAAAGGCCTCCGGGCGCAGCGAGCCGTCGGGCAGCTCGCGCGCGTGAATCGTCATCAGCTCCGGCGTGCGGCCGACGATCGCCGGGGCGGCCCCTTTGGCGGTGATGACCGTCGCCAGCCCGGCGCCGGAGCGCAACGCCGCCGTCCCGGCCAGGATCGCCGCGCCCGGCTTCGAGCTCGACCCCGCGATGAGGCGAACGTGCCCGTAGCCGCCTTTGTGGGAGTCAGTGGGGCGCGGCCGGGCGAACGGCTCTATATCCGCATTTTCAATCAGATAGAGGCGATCGCCGGGGATGGATTCGAGGATGGCGCGCGATGTTCCGATCCCGCCGATGACGAGCCTGCCGCAGCGCTCAGCGCCGGGCAGCAGGATTTGGTTCGGCTTGGGCGCGGTGAAGGTGACGGTGAGCTCGGCGTCAAATACGGCCCCCTCGGCAGGCTCTCCCTCCGATGACAATCCCGAGGGAATGTCCACGGCAATCTTACGGGCGTGGGGGCAGTGGGCGTTGACGTCGTCGAGGATCTCGGCGGGCAGGCCGCGCGCCGGGCCGCTTAATCCAGTGCCGAGTAGGGCGTCGATCAGCACGGTGGATTGCAAGGCGAGATCACGAACTCCGCGCCAGCCGTCCGAGTCGGCGCAAACGCGGTAGCCGTCCCCCGCAGCCTCCAGCATCCGCAGGTTCGCCGCCGCGTCGCCCTTTAACTCGGCGGGGTCGGCCGCCAAGACCACTTCGACGTCTACCGCCAGACCGCGCACGAGCAGTTGGCGGGCGATCGCCAAGCCGTCGCCGCCGTTATTTCCCTTGCCGCAGAGGATGACGATGCGCTCGCCGCGCAAGTCAGGGATCTGTTCGAGCAGCGCCTCCGCCACGCGGGAGGCGGCGTTCTCCATCAAGATCAGACCGGGTATGCCGGCTTCGATCGTCAGCCGGTCGGCTTCGCGCATCTGTTCAGCGGTCAAAATGCGCAGCATGGCGGCTCTTTCAGCATAAACGCAGGGCGGCTGTCACAGCCCCCGCGCCAGCAGGATCGTCTCGTCGTCCTGAATCGAGGCCTCGGCCCCGTTCGACCACTCGTTCACTTCTTTCAAGATGATTCGGATGATCTCCTGGATCGGCCGGTCCGACTCGCGCGCCAAGATCTCGCCCAGGCGCTCTTCGCCGAACTCCTCGCCGTATGGATTCTCCGGCTCGCTGACGCCGTCGGTGAAGGCGCAGAGCAGGTCGCCGGGAATCAGCTCGATCGACGAGCTCTCGTATTCGGGGTGCGGAAAGGCTCCGACGACCATGCCGTTCACGTCCAGGCGGATGATTGTTCCGCGGCGGCACAGCATCGGCGGCAGGTGGCCAGCGTTGCAGTAGTGCAAGCGGCGGCTGGGCTCGTCGTAGATGCCGAAAAACAAAGTGGCGAACTTCTCCGGCGCGGTGCCGGCGCAGAGTTGGCGGTTCGTCTCCGCCACCACGCGGCCCACGGCGTGGTGGATATCCTCGCCGCCGGAGCCCAGCAGCGCGAGCTGCGTCCGCAGCGTGGAGTGGACGGCCGCCATCACCAGCGCCGCTGAGATGCCTTTGCCGGACACATCGCCAAACGACAGCGCCAGCCGGCCGTCGCCCAGCCGCACGTAGTCGTAGAAATCGCCCGACACCGACTGCGCCGGCCGGCAGACGCCGAGCGTCTCGATGGTATCCATGCGCGGGGAAGAGCGCGGAAACAGTTGCGCCTGCACCTCGTGGGCGATCTGTAGCTCGGACTGGAGTCGCTCGCGCTCCTTGGAGTGGCCGATGAGCTTCTCAATGGACGCCGTCATGGCGTTGAACGAACGCGCCAGCTCGGTAAGCTGACTGCGGCCCCGCAAGGGGATGCGGTGCGAGAAGTCGCCGCGATCGACGTGCCGCGTGCCGACGTAGAGGTCGTGGATGGCCCCGGTGACGGTGCGGGTCAGCGAGACGGCCGCCACGGTGGACAGCACCAGGGCGACCCCGAACAGGATCAGCAGGGCCAGCCCCAGGTCGGCCGCCACGGCGTTGAATTCCGGCGACTGCTTGGCCAACACGTGCCGAAACACGGCCGAGGGCCGCGTGCGCAGCGCCAGCAGGTAGCGCCGCTCGATTTGGTTGGTCTCCCAAATCAGAACCGGCGTGTAGGCGGGCCAGCGGATATCCCAGTCAAACGGATGCGCCGGCGGCGGCAGCCGAGCCGCCGCCGGCTGAGCCGGCGAAACGCTCCGGCCGGCGGAAGCGCGGGCGATCTGGCGCGCGCGGCCTTCGGCGGCCAACCCGTTGCGCTCCTCCCGTCGCGGTTCCACCACGCCGAGGTCCGGCAGCAGCCCGGCCAGATACTCCTCCGTCAACGGCGCCATGGTGAAAAACGAAGGGGCGCCGTTAGGGTACTGAGCGTGGGCCGCCAGGTAGAGCGCGCCCTCCCACAGCACCAGCCCGCGGTAGCCGGTCAACCCCTCGGGAAAGGTCTCCGCGCCGAGCTCGCGCGGGATGGAGATAGTCCCGTACGGGGTCTCGATGCGCGCCAGGATGCCGGAGTAGCGCGCCCGCATGTCATTGAGGAAGCGGCGGGCAATGTCGGGGCGGGCCGGCTCCTCGGCGGCTTCGAGCTCCCAGCCCAGAGCGTTGACGGTGGAGTAGAGCTCCGCCGAGCGAACCTCCAGCTCGGCCGTCACCAGATAGGCCGCCAGCGGACCGACGGTCAGCAACAACGCGAAAGCGCCGAGCCCCAGCGCCAGCGTCAGCGGCACCACACCCACGAAAAAATAGGCCATGGCCATGCGGCGCCGCACGCGCCACAAGAAGCGCCGGGCCAAGATTCCGCCGCCGCGCGCGGCCAGCCGCACCAGCAGCACGGCCGCCAGTGCATACACCGCCGCCTGCAGGATGGTCCGCGCCGAATAGACGGCGGGCGCCAGCCTCTCCAGCGGCCACAGCGCCAGATAGAGCGCCACGATGCCGATCAGAGCGCGGTTCCAGCCGTCGAGCTTAACCATCCATGGCAGCACGGAGATTCCGAGACGAGCGTAGCAAAGTGAGAGGAAATTTCCCCGACGGACACGAATGTCCGTCGCTACTGAGCTCGTGATACCTTGATCGCATGTCAATACGGATGCTCTTGCTCGTTTCGCTTTGTGCGGCCTTGGCTTCGGCGCAAGCGCCGCCGGCGGACCAGTTGCGCCAGGAGGCCCAGGAGCGCGTCCAAAGCCGCGCCAAGCTGGTGCAAGAGATCACCGACTCGCTGTTCAGCTTCGCCGAGCTCGGCTACCAGGAGCACGAGACCGTCGCCTACCTCAGCGGCATCCTCGCCGAAAAGGGCTTTAAGGTCCAGACCGGCGTGGCCGGCATGCCCACGGCGTTCGTGGCCGAGTGGGGCTCGGGCAAGCCGATCATCGGCCTGATGGCCGACATCGACGGTCTGCCGGAGACCTCCCAAAAACCAGGCGTCGCCAAGCGCGACGCGCTGATTCCCGGCGGGCCCGGCCACGGCGAGGGTCACAACGCCGGCCAGGCGCTACAGGTCGCCGCCGCGTTGGCCGTGCAGGAAATCTTGCAAAAGCACAACATGCCGGGGACCATCCGCATCTACCCAGGCGTGGCCGAGGAGCTGCTGGGCAGCCGCACCTACATGGCGCGCGAAGGCCTGTTTGCCGATTTGGACGCCATGCTGAGCTGCCACGTCTCCAGCTCATTCGACACGCAGTGGGGGAACCGCGGGCTGGCGCTGGTTTCGACCCAATTCAGCTTCCACGGCGTCAGCGCGCACGGGGCGGGCTCGCCGTGGCGGGGCCGCTCGGCGCTGGACGCCGTCGAGCTGATGAACGTCGGCTGGAACTTTCGGCGTGAGCATCTGCGGCTGCAACAGCGTTCGCACTACGTGATTCCGCACGGCGGCAACCAGCCCAACGTGGTGCCGTCGGAGGCGACGGTCTGGTACTTTTTCCGCGAAACCGACTACCCGCACGTCAAGGAGCTGCACGCGCTGGGTCAGCAGATGGCTCGCGCGGCGGCGATGATGACCGACACCGAGATGTCCGAGCGAATCATCGGCGCGGCCTGGCCCGGCCACTTCAACAAGCCCCTGGCGGAGCTTTTGCAGCAGAACATCGAGCGGGTTGGGATGCCTTCGTGGGACGACAAGGACCAATCGCTGGCGCGCGCCGTGCAGAAGATGATGGAGGCCGAGCAGACCGGCTTGAAGACCGAGCCCGACCCGTTGGGCGGGCCGACGGATTCAGCGGCGGGCTCGGACGACATCGCCGAGGTGAGCTGGAACGTCCCGACGATCAACCTGCGCTATCCGGCCAACATCCCCGGTACGGTCGGCCACCACTGGTCCTCGGGGATTGCGATGGCGACGCCCATCGCCCACAAGGGAGCTCTGGCCGGCGCCCAGGCGCAGGCGATGACGCTGATTGAGCTCTTCGCCGACCCCAGCCATCTGGAGCGCGCCAAGGAGTACTTCGCCGAGCAGACCAAAGAGATCCAGTGGCAGTCGCTGATCCCGGCCGATATCGACCCGCCGACGCACTTCAACGCCGACAAGATGGATCGTTATGCGCCGGAGCTGAAGAAGCTGCGGTATGAGCCGTCGAAGTATTCGACGTACATGGAGCAGTTGGGAATCGAGTACCCGACGATTCCGTAGCGACCCGCCAGGTCAACCTGGGTTACTGCCCCCAGGCCGGGTCCTTGATCTCAATCTCCACCGCCTTGCGCAGCTCTTCCAGCCGCTCCTGCATCAGCGAGCTCTGCAACCTCTGCAACACGTTGATCGCGACCTCGCTGTACGGCCGCGCCCGCCGCTCGGTCACCTTAAAAATGTAGTAACGGCCGCCGTCCTTCACCGGCGCCGACACCTGTCCTTCCTCCAAGGCGAAGATCGCCTGCTTCACCGCATCGGACAAGCCGCCGTCCTCCGGGCTGAGGAAGCCCAGGTCGCCGCCCCGCCCCGCCGAGCCGGCGTCGGTGGAATGCTCCTTGGCCACCTCAGCGAAGTCCGCGCCGTTGCGCATGTCCACCAGCAGCTTCTCGGCCTGCTCCCAGGCGTCGCGCTCGGTGACGACCTTCTTGCCCTGCTTCTCGGCCAACTCGGGGATCGGCGAGTAGTCCAAATAGATCGCCGACACGCGCGCCTCTTCGTAGTCGCCCAGGTGGTCCTGGTAGAACTGCTGCTTCATCTCCTCGGAGATCTCCAGGCTGGAATTGATGGTCGCCAGGTGGGCGTTGGCCATGAAGTTGAGCTGGTTAAACCAAAGTTGCGTCTTCCACGGCTCCTGGTCCATCAGCCCCGCCTTCTCGGCGCGGCCGGAAGCAGTAAGCAGATAGCCCAGCGTTTCCACGAAGACCTTGTTGCTCATCTGCGCCGTCTGGCGCCGGAACACGTCGGGAAGATTGCGCCGCAGCAGGTCCAGCTCGCCGGCCGTATAGTCCTTGCCGTTGATGGTCACCGCCACGCGGTCGGGGTCGGCTTCGGCCGCCTGCTGGGCGAGCAGCGGCGCCATCGACACGGCCAAGACCGCGCCGATTGTCACAAAGTTGCTTATTTTCATTGGCTTAGAGAATTGATTGTAACATCAGGGTAGGGCCGAGGGGTAGTAACCCTGGCGCGCCCGCACGTCGTATCCCTTAGGTTTGACGCGCACTTCGAGCTTTCGGAAGCCGGGCTCGGAAAGATCCTTGGTCGGGGTGAAGCCGATCGAGTACTGGCTGCGAATCTCCTCGTTGATCTCGTCGAGCACCTGCGCCAGCGTCTTCTTGCGCGAGACCTCGTGGACGCTGCCGCCGGTGTCGCGCGTCAGCCGCTTGAGCGCGCCGCTGCCGCCGGTCCCGATCCCGCCGGCCTGGAAGTAGAAGTCACGGTCAAAGTAACGCACGGCGTAGATGGCGACATCGGAGCGGTGTGAGGCGGCGATCGCTTCGTCCTCGCTGTAGCGGCTGCCGTAGTCGTTGCCGTCGCCGATGATGACCACCGCCTTACGGCCGACCTGCGGCTTGAGGACCTCCTCGGCGGCCAGGAAGATCGAGTCGTACATGGCCGTGCCGACGGGCTTGCCGCTCTGCGGCACCGGGCCGGGCGTGATGCCGCGGCCGCCGCCCTCGATCTGAAGCTGCTCCAGCCCCGAGCGCAGCAGCGGCCGGGAAGCGGTGAGGTCTTGCAGCAGCTCGATGTTGACGTCGAAGCTGATCAGGAACGCCAGGTCTTTCTCCTGGCGGATGATGGCGTCGAAGAACTGGTACCCGGCGCTGCGCTCCTCATGGAGGAGACGCTGTTGGCTGACGCTGGTGTCCACCAGCAGCCCGATGGTCAGGGGCAGGTCGCTCTGGCGGGCGAAGTAGCCGATCGGCTGGAGGACGCCGTCCTCGTAAATCTCAAAATCATCCTGAGTGAGGCTGTTGATCAGGACGCCCTTCTTGTCGCGCACCGTCGCCAGCACGTTGACGACGTTGGTGTCGGTGCGGATGACGAAATCTTCCTCGGGCTCGGGCGCCTGGGCCGGCAGCGGCGCGGTGAGCGCGGAGAAGAGGCACAGGATAAGGACAGGACGCATTCGTGACTCTGCTGCAATCGACGCTCGCCGGGTCAGCCGGGTTGCGAGAGCCGTGTAAGGGCGATTCTAGCAGCAGCCTTCAATCGGGCTCTGGAAAGACCATGTCGCCGCCGTCCTCCCCGCGCACGGCGACAAACAGCTCACGGTAGCTGGCGGCGATGTAGTCGGCGGGACCGTAGCCCAAAGCGGCGGCGGTGCGGTCGATCCAGTCGGCCTCGCCTTCGAGCTCGGCCAGATCGCCGATCGGCGTCTCGTCGAGCTCGATCACGCCGGGCTCGCCGGGCTTGACGAGGCGGGTCCGATGTTTGTCGTAGCGCCAAGCGGGCTCAAAGCCCAGCAGCCGCAGCATCGGCTCCAGTTCGGCGGTCTCGTCGAGCACGACCTCATGCTCCACGCGGGCCTTGTGGGCTCCGGCGTCTAGCGAGGGGCCTTTCACGGTCAGCACCGTCTTGCTGGGAACCCGGCGCACGCGCAGCAGCTTGTCTTGGGATCGCAGCGACTGCGAAGGGGTGTCGTAAAGGGTATTGCTTTCCGGGTACGGTCCGGCGGCGACGCTCCAGCCGAGGGCCGCGAGCTTGATCCGCAACGCGCCCAACTCGGCGACGCGCAGCTTGATCTCTCGCTCGACCATGCCGCTCGACTATCGGTCGCGGTCGACGACCATGCGCAGAATCGAGTCCAGGGCGTTGCGGTACGGCGATTCGGGCACGCGGGCAAGCTGCGCGGCGGCGGCGTCAATGTAACCGAGCGCCATGTTGCGGACCGAATCAATTGTCCCGTAGCGCTCCAGCGTGGCCAGCACCTCGGACTGCGGCGTTGACTCATAACCGCCTTCGGTGACGACGCGCTCAATGGCGGCGCGCTCGGCGGGCGTGCACTGCTCCAGCGCGCGGATCAGCGGCAAGGTGATTTTTCCTTCGCGCAGGTCGTTGCCGACGGGCTTGCCGAGCCGCTCCTCGGTGGAGCAAAAATCGAGCACGTCGTCGATAAGCTGGAAGGCAAGCCCCAAATTGCGGCCGTAGGCGCCGAGAGCCTCCTCAATGGGCCGCTCGGCGTCGCCGGACATGGCGCCGAAGCGGGCGCAGACCGAAAACAGGCTGGCGGTCTTGTGCTCAATCAGCCGTAGGTGCTCTTGCTCGGTGACGTTGAGCCGCGCCGCCATCTGCGTCTGCAACAGCTCGCCCTCGACCATCGTCTGGGTCAGCTCGATCAACAGATCCAGCAGCCGGAAATTGCGTTCGCGGATGGCGATCCGAAACGCCTGCATATAGAGCCAGTCGCCGGCCAGCACGCTGGTTTCGTTGCCCCAGGTGCGGTTGGTGGAGGGCCGGCCGCGGCGGACCTCGGCGTCGTCGATCACGTCGTCATGCACCAGCGTGGCGGCGTGGATCATCTCGACCACCGCGCCGAGGCGGATCGGGGAGTCGCCCTTGGAGCCACAGGCCCCGGCGCACAGCAACACCAGCGTAGGCCGCAAGCGCTTGCCGCCGCTGAGCTGGAGGTGGCGCGAGATCTCGGTGACGGCGTCCACCGAGCACACCGCGTCCAGGCGGATGAACTCCTCCACCCGGCTCAGATCAGCCCCGACCAGAGACAAGATCTCCAGTCGGCTCATGGGCGTTTGTGAAGCAATGGACGCGGGAGCTGACACGGGAAGCCCTCAGTGTATCCCGTTACACGGGGCGCCGCAATTTGAACAGGTTGTAGAAATTCGCTGTGGTGGCCTGACAAACCTGTTCGAATTGCAAGCCTTGCGCGGCGGCCAGGGCGCGGGCGGTCTCGACCACGTAGCGCGGCTCGTTGCGGCGGATCTTGCGATACGGCGCCGGGGTCAAGTAAGGCGAGTCTGTCTCCACCAGCAGGCGGTCGAGCGGCAGCGCCGCCGCCGCGGTGCGCAGCTCCTCGGAGCGGGGGAAAGTGAGCATGCCTGCAAACGAAATGAAAAAGCCCATCTCGATCGAGGCGCGGGCCTGTTCCAGGTTGCCGCTGAAGCAGTGCATTACCCCGCCCAGGCCGGTCGGCGCCCAGTGCTCGGCCAGCAGCGCGAGGGTGTCGTCCCAGGCCTCGCGGGTGTGGATCAGGATCGGCTTCCGCTCCAGGGCCGCCACGCCCATCTGCTCGACAAACACCCGCTGCTGCTCCAGCCGCGGCGAGTGGTTGTAGTGGTAGTCGAGCCCGATTTCGCCCAGGGCCAGGACTTTGGGGTGGGAGCACAGCTCGCGCAGGCGGACGAGCGTTTCCGGGGTGGATTTGGCGGCGTCGTGCGGATGGACGCCGACGCTGGCCCAGACATCGTCGTAACGCTCGGCGATGCGGAGCGCGGGTTCCAGGTCGGGCGGGCCGTCGCCGGTCCCGATCGTCAAAAAGCCCTCCAGACCGGCCGCGCGGGCCGCGTCAAGCACGGCGTCGCGGTCGGCGTGGAAGGCCGGGCCGTCGAGGTGGCAATGGGAGTCGATGAGCATGGGCTAGAGCCCGGGGTCCTCGGAGTTTCTACATTTTGCTCAGGCCCGCGGCGGACGCGTAGCGCAGGCGCCTACGCCTGCCGCCTCGACCCCCAGGTCGAGGCCCCTGGCCGACCTACCGCTCGCGGGTACTTCGTCGATATTCAACGACGCAGCTCGGCGGGAAAGCCGACCTAGCCGGCTGCGCCAATGCCAGTCAGTCAAAATGTACAAGCTCCAGACCCCAGACTCACGTCCGGGGCTCGGTTCAGCCACGCGCGCCCGCCTACGTCTTCGTCCGGAAGCGGTCCTGCAGAAGCTGGAGCTTCTCGCTGACCGACAGCTCTTTGAGCTTCTCCTGCTCCTTGCGGCGTTCCTGCTCGTCAGGGCCGAAGGTGCGGTTCATCGGCTCGCGCCGCCGATCGTCGCGGCGCGGCCCGCGTTCGCCGCCGAACGGCCTATCGCCGCGGGCGCCACGCTCGCGCCGCGCTTCCGGCGCGACGCGCCGCTGCCGCGAGGTTTCGCGGTGATCCCGCTGATCCCGCTGCTCACGCGGCTCGCGGGTGGACAGCGAAATGCGGCGTCCGCCCTCCACCACGCTGACCACGTACACAGAAATCCGGTCGCAGACCTTGACGGCGTCCGGGCCTTCGCGCTGCGCCTGGCTGAGCTGCGAGATATGCACCAAGCCGTCCTGCTCCGCGCCGATGTCGACGAAGCGCCCGAAGTCGGTGACGCTGGTGACAACGCCCTCCACCTTGATGCCGACCTTGAGCTCTTCGAGCGGCTCCACAGCGGCCGACGGTTCGGGGATCTCCAGCTTGGGGCGCGGATCGCGCACCGCCGGGTCGAGCTCGCGCACCATCGCCTTGAGGGTCAGCAGCGAGTGCTCGGCGTCGACAAATTTTTCCAGCTCCAGCTCGGCCAGCGGCGCCGGATTCTCCAACGCCTGCTCCACGCTCAGGCCCGCCGCTTCGAGCAGGCTCTGGAGCTTGGCGTAGCGACGCGGGTGCAGGCCCGTGGCGTCGAGCGGGTTGTCGCCGCCGTAAATGCGCAGGTACCCGGCGGCCTGTTCAAAGACGCGCGCGCCGAACCCGTTCATCTCCGACAGCGCCTTGCGGTTGGGGATCGGCCCGTTCTGGCGGCGGTGCTCGACGATGCGGCGGGCGACCCGTTCGGTCATGCCCGGCGCGGCGGCCAGCAGCTCCGCCGACGCGGAATTGACGTCCACGCCGACTTCGTCCACCGCACTCTCAATGGCGGCGGCCAACGCGCCGCGTAGACGGCGCTGGTCCACCTCGTGATGGCCGTCGCCGACGCCCATCACGCGCGGATCCAGCTTGATGAGCTCGCCCAAAGGATTCTGCACGCGACGCGCCAAGCATGCCGCGCTACGGACAGCCGGCTCATGGTCGGGCATCTCCTTGCGGGCGGCCTTGGAGGTCGCGTAGATCCAACTGCCGGAATCGTTCGTCGACAGCCACTTGGTATTGCGGCCGGCCTTTTTGACGGCAAGACGCACGAAGCGCTCGGCTTGGCGGACGCCGGGACCGTTACCCAAGACGATGAGCTCGACGTTGTGCTTGGCGATGAGCTCGGCGAGATCGCCCGCGGGCGTCTCCTTGCGCTCCTCTCTGCGGCGTTCGCCGCGCGGCTTCTTCTCCGCCCGCTCCCGCTTGGGCTGGTCGGAGGAGGAAGCCTCGTCCTCCTCGGCGGTTTCGGGTTCGTCGGTCTGCTCGTCCGACTGTGCGCGGGGCTCTGGGTCCTCGTTGTCGGGGCTGTCTTCGGCCTCGGGCTTGGCCTCCAGCGCCGACTGTTCGGGCGGGGTCAGGGCTTGGGCGGAAGCGGCGGGCGCCTCGGGTTCGATGGCCTCTTCGGGTTTGGCGGCAGCCGCCGGCTCCGCTTCGGGCTCGACGACAGCGTCGGCAGCCTGCTCGACGGCGGGCTCGGCAGCAACCGGCGCCGCATCGACCGCTTCCGCGGCGACGTTGTCTTCAGCGACCCGCTCTTCGGCCGCGGGTTGCAGTGCAGCCTCAGGCTCGGCCTGGCTTGTCGTGTCGGCGGCCGGCTCGACCTCAGGCTCAGCGGCTTTTTCAGCGGCGCTGTCAGGCGCTGCGGTCGCCGCGTTTTCTTCCTTCTCTTCTTGGGGCTGCGCGGCGCCGTCCTTGCCTTTGGCTTCCTCGCGCGGGTCGGCCTTCACGATCGCCGCTTCGAGAAGCTCGCCGTTGGCGCCGATGACGGCGGCTCGCCAGCCGCCGGGACGGCCCATCTCAATGCCAATGGTCGGAATCGGACCGGCCGGCGGCGCCAGTAGCAGCTTGCGCAGGCTGCGCCGGTAGTGCGCGATGGCCTCGTTATCAGTGCGCTCGTCGAGCCGCAGCCGAACCTCGTTCTCCAGCGACCCGGCGATGTGGCCTTCGTAGGCCCGACGCGCCGAATCGGCCAGTTGCAATGAGAACTCCGAGCCCGGCCGACGCAGCAGCCGACCCAAAAGATAATGCACCGCGCGGTTCTCCGGCAGGGAGACGCGGTAGCGTAGCCAGCCCTCGCGCGCGCCGCGGCGGATGTTGAGCATCTGCCGCCATGGCGTCTTCGCGACCCGGGCCGTGTATCCGTGCAGCGCTTCAAAGCGCTTGCGCACCGCCTCGTCGCGGCCCGAAAGCCGGCGCCGAGCCGGGACGGCCTCGACAATAATCTCCGACTCGGCGAACATCAGCTTGCGCAGATCGGAGCGGATCTCGGCGTTTTCGCCCAGCCAGCGCGCGACAATTGCGCGGGCGCCGGCCAGCACGTCGCGGCACTTTTCCGGTTGACCGTTGACGTAGGGCGCGGCGGCGGCCTCCACGTCGGCGTCTTCCGGCTCCTGTGTCCACAAGAATCGCGCCAGCGCCTCCAGCCCTTGCTCGATCGCCTCGTCCGCCAACGAGCGCCGTTTGGGCTTGTAGGGCAGATAGAGATCTTCGAGCTCGCGGCGGTCCAGCGCGCTTTCGACTTGTTCGCGCAGCTCGGGCGTCAGGCGCCCTTGCTGGTTGATCGCCGTCAGGACCGTGACGCGGCGATCGGCCAAATCCAGGAAGGCGCGCAGGCGCTCCTGAATTAGGCGAATACGATCCGCATCCAGCCCGGCGGCGACGTCGGGTCGGTAGCGCGCCAAATAGGCGGGCGATTGATTGGATTCCAACTGTTGGACGAGACCGAGCAGGTCCGCGAGTGGAATGTTTGCTTCCTCGCCGACCTGAATGTAGGCCTGCGTCGGAAGACCAGTGAGAGCTTTCATTGCGAGAGCTGACCCGAGACCTAAGGAGGTCTCTAGTAGTATAAGTATCGAATGCCTTCGAGCCGGCGAACCCCCGTTACTGCCCGGCTGCTCTTACCCATTCTACTCGTCTTGGCCTCCGTTGCGAGCGCCCAAGTGCTGGAGTTTTGGTCGAACGGCCTAAAATATCAGGCGCTGACCCGTCTGGGGCTGACCGTCATGCACGCTCCGATGCCGCTTTCGATCCGTGAATACGGGGTTTTGCAGGTCGCCATGAACAATGGCAGCAAGCGGATCTGGCGCGTCAAGCCGACTGATTTTGTCTTCCACCCCGACGACGGCCGACCGCCGATCCGGGCCGTGGAGGAGCGCGTTGTGATTGCGGATCTGTTTCGCAACGCCGGCCGCAACGAGGTCGTCAAGCTGCAAACGGCCTACGAGCAGGCGCTGTTCGGCAACCAGCACATCCGCTCGCTCAACGGCTACGAGCAGCGCCGCATCTCGGCGCTGGCGATGGGCAACCACGGCGTCAAGGCGGCGGCGGCGGCTTCGGCAATGACCTTTGTCGAGCACGAGCTCAGCCCCGGCGACTCGACCGACGGCGCCGTCTTCTTCCGCCACGGAGGCCAGCCCCTGGGTCCCGGTCGCATCGTCGCCGTCATCAACGGGCAGCTCTTCGACTACCCCACTCCTTAACAGCCCGGACGCCGGTTCGGGCCGGCGTTGATGCTGCTAGACTTGCCCAGTGTGAGGATCGCTCCCATGACGAAACGACCGCTTCCCCTCCTTCTTCTCTGCCTGCTGCCGGCCGCCGCCGAAGACGGCTTTATTCCCCTGTGGGACGGCCAGACCTTCGACGGCTGGCGGCAGTCCACGGAGAACACCGACACCTTCCGCATCGAGGACGGCGCGATCGTCGCCGAAGGCCCGCGCTGCCATCTGTTCTACGTTGGCGACGTCAACAGCGGCAATTTCAAGAACTTCGAGCTCAAGGTGGACGTGATGACCCGGCCCAAGGCCAACGGCGGCGTCTACTTCCACACCGCTTATCAAGCGGAAGGCTGGCCGTCCAAGGGCTTTGAGGTGCAGGTCAACAACTCGCACACCGACTGGCGGCGCAGCGGCGGTCTCTACGCCGTGGACGACGTGAAAGATGTGATCGCCAAGGACGGCGAGTGGTTCACCCAGCACATTGTGGTGCGGGGCGACCGCGTGACGATCCATCTCGACGGCAAGCAGGTCGTCGATTGGACGCAGCCCGCCGGTTGGACGCCGCCCGCGGGCATGGACGGCCGCCGGATCGGAAGCGGGACATTCGCCCTGCAAGGCCATGATCCGGGCAGTAAGATTTACTACAAGAATATCCGCGTCAAGCCCTTGGATTAAGGGAGGACGCAACCGCCATGAGATCGCTGCTGCCCGTCCTACTGCTGTGCGCCTGCTCGCTGGGCGCAGCCGTTTCCGAGGTCCTGCACAAAGACCACGAAGTCGAGATTGTGCGCGTGCTGGCCGAGCCCGCCCACAAGACACGCGACCACGAGCACAAGATCAACCGCGTGATGGTCTATCTCGATGAAGGGGCGCAAGTGACGACGTACGCCGACGGCCGGGTGGTTCGCGAGCCATGGAAGGCCGGCGAGGCGATATGGAGCCCGGCCGAGGGCATGCACCGGGTGGTGTACGAGACGACCGCCGAGGTCGGGCTGGTGAAGGTCGAGCTCCAGCAAATGAAGCCGATCGGCTCGCCGGCGCTGGGGCCGTTGGACCCGCTTAAGGTGGCGCCGCAGTTCTATGCGGTGGAAATGGAGAATGAGCAGGTGCGCGTCATCCGGGTGAAAGTGCCGGCGGGCGCCACGATTCCGCTGCATTCGCACGCCCGCAAACGCGCGGTCATCTATTTGACCCCGGCGAAGTTCGAGGTCCAGCCCCAGGAAGGCGGCTCGACGACCTCGACCTTCCAGCGCGGCGACGTGGTGTGGACGGACGCCCAGGCCACCCACACCGAGATCAACCGCGGCGGGGATTTCGAAGGCCTTTTGGTCGAGCTGAAGTAGCCCCGCCCTACGGCTTGCGCCCTGTATCCACCGCCGGCGTCGACTCGGTCGGCTCGAACAGCCCGAAAGTAAACACTCCGCCGCTCGCTGTGATCGAGACGTACTGCTTGCCGCCGCGCTTCCAGGTGATCGGCGACGCGAACACCCCTTGGCCCATGTTGAAGTGCCACAAGTGCTGGCCCGTCTTGGCGTCCACGGCCGCCAGGTGATTGTCGTCGTCGCCGAAGAAGATCAAGCCGCCCGCCGTGGAAAGCGTCCCGGCCCAGGCCGTGGTCGGGCCGGTCAGAGGATACTCCCAGACGCGCTCGCCGGTCTCCGGCTGTAGCGCGCGCAGAACGAACTGACCCGAAGCCCCCGGCGGACGTTCGCCGCCGGTGCCCGCGAAGCCGGACATCGGCGTGGGTTCCTTGGCCGAGGCGGTGTAGATATCGCACGCCTCCAGCGTCATCACGTAGAACAGCCCGGTATCGGGGTTGTAGGAATCGGACATCCAGTTCGCCGCGCCGCGCACGGTGGGACAGACCTCCACGCCCTCGGTGGTCGG
>CAYOPA010000013.1:0-2286 GCA_964405625.1 uncultured Bryobacterales bacterium | reverse complement strand
CACGATCGGCCGTCCATCCTTGCCGATGCCTGAAGCCCAGGTGAGCTTGTCCACGAAGGGCGAGGCGTGCAGAAATTCGCCCGTCTTGCGATCAAGGATGTAGTAGAAACCGTTGCGGTTGGCCTGCACCACCACCTTGCGCTGCTCGCCCTTGATCTTCAGGTCCAGCAATACCGGCGGCTCCTGCGCGTCCCAGTCCCAGACGTCGTGCGGGGTGAACTGGAAGTGCCACTTCATCTTGCCGGTGTCGAGATCGACGGCGATCAGCGAATCCGAATAGAGGTTGTCGCCGGGACGGTCGCCGCCATAAAAATCCGGCCAGGGGTTGCCCGTGGGCCACAGCAGCAGGTTGGTTTCAGCGTCGTAGGAGCCCGGCATCCAGGTGGCCGCGCCGCCCCAGGCAAGCGTCTTCGGCCCCCAGGTGTCGGCGTGGAGCTCGCCTTCGCCGGGCACTGTCCAGAGCTTCCAGGCCTGGCTGCCGTCCTCGGCGTTGCGCGCCTCCAAAAATCCCCGCATGCCCGAATCGCCGCCGGAGACGCCCACAATCAGCTTGTCCTTGATGGCCACCGGCGCCACGGTGCAGTGATAGCCTTCCTTGGGGTCGGCGTAGGGCGCGTCCCAGACGACCGCGCCGTTGAGCCGGTTCAGCGCCAGCAGATGGCAGTCGCTGGTAACGAAGAAGACCCGGTCGCCCAGGATCGCCGCGCCGCGGTTCTGGCGCTGCGTCTCGACGTTTTCCTGGCGATAGTGCCAGACCTGCCGGCCGCTGACGGCGTCGAGCGCGTAGATCTCGTTGGAGTTGGTTAGGTATAGCACGCCGTCATAGACGATCGGGTACGAGCTCAGTCGCCGCGCGTTTGGTACGGCGAAGAACCACTTCGGCGCGAGGTTCCGCACATTCTCGGCGTTGATGTCGTCGAGCGGGCTGTGCCGGTTGGCCCGGTAGTCGCCCATGAAGGTGAGCCAGTTGTCACTCGGCGCGGCAAGGATGTCTTCGTAGCGCACCTGGGCGGAGGCGGCGGACGTCAGCAAGGACGCGGCCAGGAGAGCGAGGGAAAGTCTCACGGATATTAGTCCTCGGAGGCGGGCTCGTCAGGCGTGCGGATGGTCTGCCGCGCCAGAAACGCAAACAGGTTCTGTTGTTCGGTCTCGCTGAGCCGGTCCTTGTAGTTATCGGGCATCCAGGATTTCTCCTGGAAGTTGGCTTCCTTGGCGTCGCGCTTGTCGATCAGGTGCAGCCGGCCGTCTCCGTCGAGCACCTGCATGGAGTAGTTGCTGTTGTTTTTGGCGACGCCCTTGATCTGCTTGCCATCCTTCATGGTGACCAGGACCGGACGAAAGCCCGGCGTGAATCGCTTGTTGGGGTCGAGCACGCCCTCGCGAATCTGGAGGACGTTGGAGGTCATGCCGATGTTGGTCAGATCCGGCCCCAGGTAGCCGCCCTCGCCGCGAATCATGTGGCAGTTGGCGCAACCGGCCTTGCCGTAGTAGACCGCCTTGCCGGCCACCGGATCGCCTTCGACAATCTGCTTGAAGGCCGGCGCGCTCAGGTTGCGGACGTAGGCGGTGATCTGCCAGACCTTGTCATCGGGCAGCGGCGACGGCGGCATGTCGCTGCCGGCGACGCCGTTCTTGATGATGTCGAACAATGCGTCGTCGGAGGCCCGGCGGACGTTGCGGCCGGTGATGAGGCTCGGACCGCGGCCGCCCTCGGCGGTAATGCCGTGGCAGCCCGAGCAGACCAGCTTGTAGCTCTCCTCGCCGGCTTTGATGGCCGCCGCATCGGAGATGTAGAGGCTGGCCGATGACTTTTGCACGGCCTGTTGGGCCGAAAGCGACAGGGCCGCCGCGAAGAGAAGGAACGCGAAACGCATCGACCTGATTATAGGAGGGTATGTGGTCGCTGTCTGTGGCGGAAGGCAAGGATTTTCGCGGGCCGGCGGATTTGCCTACCCGCCGGCTGAAGCCGGGCGGTTCGAATAGCCGCAATGAGCCGCCCAGGTTTACCTGGCGGGTCGCCTCGGTTTAGCCGGGCAGCGTGATCATGTCCCACGGCTTGCGCGCCACCCGGCCCAGATACTTCGTCGCCTGAGGGTCGTCGATACAGATCTCTTTATCCGAGTCCCACCAAAGCTTGCGCCCGGCCTTGTAGCTGACATTGCCCAAGTGGGCGATCAGCGACGAGCGATGCCCCGTCAAGGCGTCCGAGCGCGGCGCCTCGCCCTCGCGCAGGCAGCGAATAAAGTGGGGCGCGTGCAGCGCCGTCGGCTCCTCGCCCTGTACATG
>CAYOPA010000012.1:9876-26819 GCA_964405625.1 uncultured Bryobacterales bacterium | reverse complement strand
GGATCAGTCCGTTACCTCGTACCGGCGTTCTGAAAATCGTCAGTAGTTGCGCCTGCGTATAGTCATTGCTCCCGAGCGACAGCGACACCCCCACCCAGTCTTCGGGGTGATTCCTCCAGTACCCCTGCGTCCGAGTGCAGCCGTCGGCACACTCCGGATTGCAAGAAGTGACCTGAATCGCATCGCTGCGCAGCTCGACATCACCGACCGTGGCGATTCCGACGATCTCGAAGGTGTAGGAAACGCCGCAATCCAGACCGTCAATCGTGATGTCGGTACTTCCATCCCCATCGCCAGGAAACGTGAACGGCCCGACGGTCGCTCCGGTTCCCGATACGCCCGTCACCCGAATTTGATCCGGAATCGGGCTGCACAATGCGTCCGCGCCGAAAACCACCCGGATCGTGACCGACGTGTCGGTGCGCCCGATGCACGTTGCCTCGCCGGAGCATGCCGAGACTGTCTCTGGCGCAAGGAGTTCTTTCGTTTGATCCGCGCAACGTGAAAAGATCCCCAGGCGATCAGACGAGTGCGGTCCCTCCGGAGAGCCAGCCTCGTGGGATGCGCCCTGCACTGTTCTTGCCCCAGTCGCTACGCATTTCCCTTGCGCATCGCCGACGCCAGAAAATCCGTCGCCCGCCAGGCGTTCGCCAAAATCGTTAGCGTCGGGTTTTTCTCCGTCGCGGTGGGGAAGCTGGAGCCGTCCATCACCCAGACGTTGTCCACCTCGTGCATCCGCAGGTTCTTGTTCAGCGCCGAACGCTTCGGGTCGTCGCCCATGCGCACACAGCCGTGCTCGTGGATCGCCGCGCCCAGCGTGTCAATGTCGCCGCGGTTGTAAGGCAGCGGCTCGGCATTGACCGAGTGCAGCATCTCCTCGACCACGTCGTACATACGGTCGATCATCTTGCGCTCGTTTTCGCCCAGCTTGTAGGCGATCCGCATCAGCGGCACGCCGAAACGATCCAGCCGGTCCTCGTCCACGGTGATGCGGTTGTGCTTGTAGGGCAGCACTTCGCCGTAGGGATGCAGCGCCATCTTTGCCGGGTAGCGGTCCTTCACGGACTGCTTCCAAGTTCTGCCAAAGCCCGGAATCTGCTTGGCGTAGCCCGCTCCCGCGCCGCAGCCAAAGCCCCAGAACTGCATCCCAAAACCCCGCAGGTAGTCGCGCTTTGAGTCCGGCAGCTCGAAGCGCGGCATGTAAATGTGCCCGCCCGAGATGCCGTCGTCGTTCGAGGCCGCCTGCCCAATAAGCTGCGGCGCGAACGCCTCCACGTGCAGGCGCACTTGCTCGACCAGATAGCGACCGATCACGTCCGAGCCGTTGCCCAGACCGTTGGGGTGGCGCGGAGCCTTGGAGTTGAGCAGAATGCGTGTCGAATCCACCGCCGAGGCGGCCAGGATCACCCGCTTGGCCGGGACCTGCACCTCTTCGCCCGTCAGCCGGTCAAAGTACTGCACGCGGTCGGCGCGGCCCTCGTTATTGGTCAGGATGCGCGAGACGACGGCGTTCTCCTTGATCTCCAGGTTGCCCGTCTCCAGGGCGTCGGCCAACAGGTAATCGTAGGAGTTGAAGAACGCCCCGATGTCGCAGCCCCGGCCGCAGGCGCCGCAAAAATGGCACTTGGCGCGGCCGTGGATCGATTCGGTCAGCACGGCGCGGCGGCCGTGGACGATTGTGTAGCCGGCGCCTTTCGCGAAATGTTGCAGCAGCTTCTCGCCGCAGCGCAGGTTCGGCGGCGGCAGGTGATGCTTGGAGCCCGGCAGGAAGGGCGTGTCGTCCGGCCCGCCGCAGACGCCGATCAGTTTTTCGACGTTGTCGTAGTAGGGCGCCAGCTCGGTGTAGGTGATGGGCCAGGGGATCTCCCAGCCGTCCTGGGCGGGCTCGTTGAAGTTGTGGTCGGAGAAACGTAGCGAAACGCGGCCCCAGACGTTCGTCTTGCCGCCGACGCCCCATACGCGCCGCAGCAGGAACTCGCCGCCGCCCTCGACGGCGTAGGGGCTCTCCTTCAGCGGCAGGCCCTCGAAATCCGGAGGCGTCTCTCCCCGGCGGCGCCGCTCGCGCTCTTCCCAGGGCTTGACGTGCGACCAGAAGTCGGCGCGGTCGAACTTCTCGCCCGCTTCCAGGATCAGCACCTTGGCGCCCTTGCGGGTCAGGTTCCAGGCGGCCATGCCGCCGGCGGCGCCGGAGCCGATGACGACGAAGTCCACATCTTCGTACGCCATGGCTAGCCGGCCTCCGTGAGGTGGTCGTGGGTGCAGCCGGGGAACTCCGCCAGATACGTTCCGCCCTGGTAGCCGAGCTCCTGCGCCAAGCCGATTTCGGTACGGTAGTAGTAGTCGGCGGCCAGCGACTTGAGGATCTCGAAGACGGCTTTCTGGTCGTCAGCGCCGTTCATCATCGCGGCCATCACGGCGATCCGGCCGTCCTCGTCCTGGCTGAAGAAGTCCTCCTGGGCGAAGGCGTCCAGTAGGTTGCGCGCCCGTGCGAGCAGTTCTCCGTTCCAGGCTGCGTCCTCGGCGATCATCCGCCCGACGCCGGCTTCTCGGGCGCCTGGGGATTCGGTCGGGGGGATGATCGTGTCGGCGAGCTCGGCGAGACGGTCGACCTCCACGGCCGACAGCGGGCCGGTCGGCGCCGTCTCCGGCCCGGCGCAGGCCCCGGCGGCGGCCCCGACGGTGATCGTGACGAGCGCCTGGCGGCGATTCTGTTTTTGCATCGTCCTCTCCGAGCGCGTCCGCTCCTGCTGATTTTACTCTTCGTACAGCGCCGGGCAGTTTCACAGATGACGCTTGCGGTAGGCCGCCGGTGCGTCGGGCGGGTTGGAGCCGTCGCCCTCGTACCCGGGGTCGCGCGGCGGCGGCTGGTCCAGAATCGATTCGCTGCGCGGATCGAACGCCATGACCCGGCCGCTACGGTAGCTGTCCACTCCGAGCTTGATGGCCGTCATCACCTGATAGCCAAGCTCGGCGTGGAGCCGCGGCTTGTTGCGGGTGCGCACGCATTCCAGGAAATCCAGCATGTGGGCCCAGCGGGCTTTCTTCTCGTCGCGGTTGTCCGCCTCGATCTCCAGCCGATCCTGGCCGGTCTCGCGCCGAAACTCTTCACGAAAAGCAGCCTCCGGCTCCACGAGCACGCTGCCGGCGCGGTATTCGATGGAGGCCTTGCGACCGAGGATGACCGGCGGATGGTAGCGGTTCGAGTTTTGCGACGCCGTGGTGGCGAACAGGCTGCACCCGAAGCCCTCGTACTCGATGGTGGTTTGGTAGGCGTCGGGGACCTGCCGGTTCTGGAAGTGCCACACCCCGCCCGATCCGGTCACGCGCAGGGGAAAACCGCCGCCGACCGCCGCCAGCAGCGGGCTGAGCCGGTGGTAGAGAAAATCGGTCGCCATGCCGCCGGAAAAGTCCCAGTACTTGCGCCAGCGAAAAAAGCGCTCGCCCGAGAACGGCTGCTCGGGCGCGGAGCCCTGAAACCGCTCCCAATCGACCGTCTCCGGCGTCGCCTCCTCGTCGACGTGGTACTGCCAGACGCCGTCTGGATGGTTCATCGAATAGGTGGACTGCATCCACACCAGATCGCCAATCAGTCCGCTTTCGACGATCTCCTTGGCCTTCAGGTAGCCCGGATCCGAGACCCACTGGCTGCCGACCTGGAGCACCCGCCCGGTCTCGCGAACGGCGTCGGCGATCGCCTTGGCTTCGGGGATCGTCCGCGACATGGGCTTTTCGAGGTAGACGTCCTTGCCGGCCCGCATGGCGTCGATGGCCATGGGGGCGTGCCAGTGGTCGGGCGTGGCGATGACGACGGCGTCCACGTCGGAGCGCGCCAGCAGGTCCTCGTAGTTGTGGTGTACGTCGCGGGGGCCGAGGCCGATCAGCTCCTGAGCGCGAAACTTGGCGCGGTCGTAGATGTCGCTGGCGGCGACCACTTTGAGAATGCCTTCCTGGCGCTGCATCGGCAGCAGACGGTCGTTGAGGTGGCGTGTGCCGATGTTGCCGACGCCGATCAGGCCTAGGCGTAGCGGCTCGGCGGCCGACAGCGTGGATTGGGCGGCCAGCAGGGCGGCGGAGGAGGAGACGAAGGAGCGGCGCGTCATCGGTCGATATACTAGCAGCCATGAGCGCGCCGGCCTTTGCGAGCCTCGTTTCGGTGGAGCAGTACTTGCGCGATCCAGCGTACAGGCGCTGCGAGTATGTCGGCGGGAGGATTGTCCGGAAACCCATGGGGACCAAGGAGCACGGTCGATTGCAGGGACGCTGCTTTCGAATGCTGGATGAATACTTTGACTCTCGCCCGGGCGGCTACGCCTCGGTTGAGTTGCACTGCCGGTTCCTGATCGACGGCGAGATCCGCTTCCGACTGCCCGACGTGTGCGCCGTTCTGGAGCGCGACGACGAACCTGAATCGCCCTACCTGGATCGCGCCCCCGATCTGGCCGTCGAGGTGCGCTCGCCGGAGGACAAAGTGTCCGACATCCTGCTCAAGCTCGACGAGTATTTTCGGGCCGAAACGCGGCTGGCCTGGGTCGTCCTGCCCGAGGAACAGGCCGTGCTGGTCCGCACCGCCGACGGGCGATTGACAGTCGCGACGATCGACGATTCGCTCGACGGCGGCGACGTGCTGCAAGGGCTCGCCCTCCCGGTCTCTGAGCTGTTTCGCTGACGTTCCTCTATGATGGTCGCTGCGCGGGCGATTGAGGCTCGCGCGCCGACGCCATGCACTCCATTCGTTTCTTCCCGTTCATCCTGCTGGCCTCCACGGCCCTGGCGCAAACCCCGTCCCAGTGGAAAATCCACGATATGGAGCGCCCGCGCCCCCGTGAGGTGACCGCGACGCCCGCGCTGCAACTGCCCGCTCCCTCCGACGCCGTGGTGTTGTTTGACGGCGCCGACTTGAGCGAATGGGCCAGCTCCGACGGCGGCCCGCCCAAGTGGGTGGTGCGCGACGGCTTCATGGAGGCCGTCCCCGGCAGCGGCGCCCTGCGGACCCGGCGGTCGTTCGGCGACGTACAGCTCCACGCCGAGTTCGCCCTGCCCAACCCTCCCAAGGGCGTCGGCCAGGGGCGCGGCAACAGCGGCATCCACCTGATGGGTAAGTACGAGGTTCAGGTGCTGGACTCGTACAAAGACCACACCTACGCCGACGGTCAGGCCGGGGCGATCTACGGTCAGTCGCCGCCGCTAGTGAATGCCAGCCTGCCGCCGGGCGAGTGGCAGAGCTTCGATATCGTCTTTCGGCGTCCGCGATTTACGCAGGACGGCCGGTTGCTGAAGCCCGCGCGCCTGACCGTCTTCCACAACGGCGTGCTGATCCAGGACAATCACGAGGCCTGGGGGCCGACGCGCTGGCTGCAATACCTCGACCATGGCAACCATCCCGACCGACTGCCGCTGTCGTTGCAGGACCACGCCAACCCGGTGCGTTTTCGCAACATCTGGCTGCGCGAGCTCGACGAGGTCGAGCAGCCCGGCCCGGCCTGGCAGCCTCCCCCGGCCGTGACGCAATTCACCGCCAAGGAGCTGGAGCGCTACGCCGGCAAGTACGACGGCGTGGACGGCAACACGGTCGGCTTTGAGCTGGTGAGCGAAGGGGACCGGATCTACCTGTGGTCCAGCAATCGGCGGCTGGACGTGGTGACGCACTCGGCGACGGAGTTTTCCCTGCGCTGGGCGGATGCGCGGATGGAGTTTTCGTTGGATGCAAACGGCGAGCCCGAGCGGATGGTGTTTTTTGTGGGCCGGAGCCGCTTCCCAACGGCGAAGGCGAAGTAGCGGCGCTACGCCAAGCGCAACGGACAATAGAGGCGGGAGACAGCCATGACGGAAAGACTTAGTCCCAAGCCTCACTATGACGTGGAGCTTCGATGGGACAGCGACGATGCCTGCTACGTCGTGAGCGTCCCGGACCTTCCCGGCTGCATGACGCACGGCGAAACTCTGGAAGAGGCGGCGGCGGCTGCTAAGGAGGCCATCGTCGCTTACTTGGAGAGCCTGGCAGCCCGCGGGCTGCCTCTGCCACGGGTCCATCGGTCAACGACCTAGGGCCAGTGGGAGTGTGGCGCGAGGCTCCGCCTCGCGGCGGTCGGACAGGAATGTCCGCCCCACTTTACCCCAGCCGCGCCCCAACCGGCGCATTCTCCAAAAAGCTCACCAAGTGTGGGTGATGGTCGTCCCCCGAGGCGGCGATGATCATCCCCTGGCTCTCGATCCCTCGCATCTTGCGGGGCTTAAGGTTGGCCACGATGGCGACCTTGCGGCCCACCATCTTCTCCGGATCGTAGACGCCCGCGATGCCGGCGCAGATCGAGCGCGGCTCGGCCTCTCCGATATCGATGGTCAGGTGCAGCAGCTTGTCGGCGTTGGGGTGCTGCCGGGCTTCAATAACCAGCCCGACGCGCATATCCACCTTGAAAAAGTCGTCAATCTGAATCTCCGGCGTGTCGATCACCAGCGGGGCCTTCTTCTCTTCGGCGGGCTTGCCCATGGTGGCGGCCTGCTCTTTCAGCGCTTGTTCTTCCAAAGCTTGCATCTCCTTAACGGCTTGTTCCACATCCAGGCGCGGGTACAGCGGCTCGGGCTCGGCGACCTGCGTCCCGGCGGCCAGCCCGCCCCAAGCCAAGTCCTGGAGCTGATACTGACCGAGCTCGCCCGATTGGCCCAATGCGCTCCAGATCTTCGACATCGAGTCGGGCAGAATCGGGTAGGCCAGCGCGGCGGCGATGCGCAGCGCCTCGGCGGAGTTGTACAGCGCGGCGGCGAGCTGACGCTTGCCTTCCTCGTCCGTCTCCTTGGCCAGCTTCCACGGCTGCTGCGTAACGATGTATTTGTCCACCGCGCCCAGCAGCGACCAAATCGCCTCCAGCCCTTTCGAAAAATCGAACTTCTCAAAGTGGGCGATGACTGACGGGATCGTCTCCGAGGCTTTGGCCGCCAGGCCGCCGTCGTCGCCCGCGGGGGGAACCGGAATGACCCCGTCGAGGTACTTGTTGAGCATCGTCAGCGTGCGGCTGAACAAGTTGCCGATGCCATTGGCCAGGTCGGAGTTATACCGCTCGACCAGCGCCTCCCACGAGAAATTTCCGTCGTGGCCAAAGACGATCTCGCGCAGCAGGTAGTAGCGCAGGCCCTCCACGCCGACCACCTTGGCGATCGGCCGCGCGCGGACGATGTTGCCCTTGGACTTGGACATCTTGTCGCCCTGAAAGACCAGCCAGCCGTGGGCGTAGATCTTTCGGGGCAGAGGCAGCCCGGCGGCCATCAGGAAGGCCGGCCAGTAGACGGCGTGGAAGCGCGTGATCTCCTTTCCGATTACGTGTACGTCCGCCGGCCAAAAATTTTCCCAGAGCTCCCGGCGCTCGCCTGCCTCGCCGTAGCCGATGGCCGACATGTAGGTCGTCAGCGCGTCGAACCAGACGTAGAACACATGCTCCGGGTCGTCGGGCAGCGGGATGCCCCACTTCAGGCTGGAACGCGAGATGGAAAGGTCTTTCAAGCCCTCCTTGACGAAGGCGCGGACCTCATTGCGGCGGGTTTCTGGCTCGATAAAGCTCGGGTGCTCTTCATAGAGCTTCAGCAGCTTGTCCTCAAAAGCCGAGAGCTTGAAGAAGTAGTTCTCCTCGGTGACCTCGATCACCTTGTCGGGGTCGAGCGCCGCCGCCTCCTCCTCGGTGATGAACATCTCGTCGGTAACCGAATACTTGCCCGAGTAAGAGTCCTTGTAGATGTAGCCGTTCTCCTTGCAACGCAGGTAGATCTCCTGGACGGCCTTGGCGTGCAGCGGGTCGGTGGTGCGCCGGAAGTGATCGTAGTTGACCCCGAGCTCGTCCCATTCCTTGCGGAACGAGCCGGAGACCGAGTCGGTGAGCTCCCGCGGCGTCCAACCGGCCTTCTGGGCGGACTGTTCGACTTTCTGGCCGTGCTCGTCCGTACCGGTCGTCAGCACGACCTCATCGCCCAGCATCTGTCGAAAGCGCTTGATCGAGTCCGCAGCCAACGTGGTGTAGGCGTGGCCGATGTGCGGGGTGGCGTTGACGTAGTAAATGGGCGTGGTGAGGTAGTACTTCATCGCGATTCTTCTTGGCTCTGGTAGGCGAGGTTGGCGGCGTGCCAGACCTGCTTGAGCGGGATCTTGTTTTCCTGGGCCAGCCGTCGGCAGTCGTCAAACTCCGGCGCGAAGTTGCGGACCTGTCCGGCTTCGGAGGCGACCTTGATCTTCACATCGCCCCAAGGGGTGCCGACGGTGACAAAGCTGCGCTCCAGCACGCGGCGCTGGGCGGCGTAGTAACGCACGCCCAGGGTCGTGGTCTCGGCAAAGAGCAGATCGCTGAAGCGGTCGCGATCCTCGGGGCTCGCCAGCACGGAGAGGATGTAGCCGGGCCGGTCTTTCTTCATGTAGGAAGGCGTCAGCGTCACGTCGAGGGCGCCTTCGTCGAGCAGACGGCCGCGGATATAGCCGGCCCATTCCGGGCTCATGTCGTCGATGTTGGACTCAATGACGGTGATCTCGGTCGCCTCGGAGGCCGCGTTCGACTCGCCGATCACCAATCGCAGCATGTTCGCCCGGTCGGGGAAATCCTTGTCGCCCGCGCCGTAGCCGATCGAAGTGATCGACATGGCGGGCATGGGCCCAAAGATTTCGCACAACGTGGAGACGATGGCGGCGCCGGTGGGCGTGGTCAATTCCACCGTCGGGCCGTCGGAGTAAGTGGGCAGGCCCTGCACCAGCCGGGCCGTGCCGGGCGCCGGCACGGGCATTACGCCGTGGGCGGCCTTCACCGTGCCGGAGCCGAGATTCAGCGGCGAACAGTAGAGTTTTTCGATCCCCAATAGCTCCAGGCCGATCGCGGCGCCGCAAATATCGACAATGGCGTCGACGGCGCCGACCTCGTGGAAGTGGACCTTCTCGATCGGAATGCCGTGCACGGCGGCCTCGGCCTCGCCCAGACGGCGAAAAATCTTCTTGGCGGTCTCCTTGGCGGTCGGGCTGATGGCGCTGCCGTCGATGATCTTCTCGATAGTGGACAGATGCCGGTGGGCGTGGTCGTGACCGGTGACGACTTTCACATCCGTGCCGGTGATTCCGCGGCGGACGGTCTTCTCGGCCTGGACCTCCACGCCGTCCACGCCGAGCTTGGCGATCTCGGTGCGCAGGCGGTCCGGGTCAAGACCGGCGTCGATCATGGCGCCGAGGAACATGTCCCCGGCGACGCCGGAGTAGCAGTCGAGGTAAGCGATCTTCATGAGGATGGAAGCCTAGGCCTCTTCCATTCTGCCAGGAAGGCTGGCGAGGAGTTGGATCTTAGCGCCAGCCCGTGACCTGCAAGTAGCGCAGGCCGGCGCAGACGCCATGTCATCGAATGGTTCTGGGTCAGGGAAGCCGTGCACGGGCTGGAAGCTGAGAGAAAACCTCCTCGGCTTCACGCCCGATTCGAAAGATCAATCCGCGTATCGCTCCTCAAGCTCTTCGAGGGTAATCGAGCGACCTGCTGCAAAATCTTCGTCGGCCCGTTGCAAGATCGCGCGTAGTGCGGACTCGCCCACCCGGGCCTCGGCCGCGGCGGCAGCCGTTTCCAACGATCCCATGTTCCATAGCAGGCACCGTAGCGCCTCGGCCTGGTCGCCGCCATGCGCCTCCATGAATGCTTCAAGGCGCGCGGCCGTCTCGTCGTCCACCGTGATTTCCAGGGTCTTCACATCGGTAGTCTAGCAGCCGCCCCTGCCCGTCGCTGATACAATGCGGGTCGGCATGAGACAGGCATTGCAGCTCGGTTTGCTGGGCCTTGCAGCCCTGGCGACGGCGGGGGCCGAACCCCGCAAGATCGTCTTCCTGGGCGATATGACCGGCCTCGAAAAAGCCGTCCGCCTGGGCGTGGAAGAGTCCGAGGTCCAGGCCGGCTTCCTCGACATGCAGCTTGAGTTCGCCCAAGACCGCGACCCGGCCCACGCCGGCCAGCACCTCGACGCCCACGCCGTCATCATCCATTCCTCGCCCGAGGAGATCTTTTGGGCTGCCGAAACCTTGGGCGACGTTCCCGTCTTTAATGTCGGCTCGCGCGATGACGTGCTGCGCACCCGTTGCCGCGCGAACCTCTTCCATGTGATCCCCAGCGACAAGATGCTGGCTGACGCCGAGGCCCAGTGGCGTAAGAGTAAGCCGGACGCCAAGCAGGTCGAGGCGCGGGCATGGCATCCCGATTTCGTCAAGTTTGCAGCCCGCGACCTCAACAACCGCTACGTCAAGCTCGCCGGCGTCGAGATGACCGACGAGGCCTGGGCCGTCTGGGCCGCCTACCGGCTGGCGACCACCGCCGTCGTCTACAACCCCGAAGCCTCGCCCGCCGAGCTCGTGGAATACTTCCGCGAGGAGCTGGAGTTTGACGCCCAGAAAGGCGAGTTTTCGAGCTTCCGGCCCACCGGACAGTTGCGGCAGGTCCTGCTGCTGACCGTGGACGGCAAGTTGGCCGGCGAAGCCCCGGTGCGCGGCGTGGCCGCCTCCGACGATCTCGATTCGCTGGGCTTGCAGGAGTGCAAACCATGATCCGCTGGATGATTCTGTTGGCCTTGCTGGCCGCTCCGCTGATTGCACGCGATCCGACCCACCGCTTGTTCGTCACCAACGAGGGCGACAACACGATCTCGGTGATCGACAGCCGCACGCACGAGCTGATCAAGACCATCGAGATCGGCGGGCGGCCGCGCGGCATTGGGTTTTCGCCCGACCGCTCGTTGGTCTACGTCGCGCTGGGCGATGACAACGCGATCGGCGTGATCGATACGCGGACCATGGAGATCCTGCGGCGAATCCCGTCCGGCTCGGATCCGGAGGCCTTTGACGTCCACCCCAACGGCAATATCTATTTGTCGAACGAGGACGCGGGGCTGGCCAGCGTGCTGGAGCCGAGCACCGGCAAGATCCTGGCCGAGGTCAAGGTCGGCATCGAGCCCGAGGGCGTCACTGTTTCGCCCGACGGCAAGCAGGTCTGGGTCACCAGCGAATCCACCAGCATGGTGCATGTCATTCGGGTGCCCGAGCATACGATCTCCGCCAACATCCTGGTTGGCGCGCGGCCGCGCGAGGTGGCCTTCTCGCCCGACGGCAAGTTCGGGTATGTGAGCTGCGAGGTCGGCGGCGAAGTGGTGAAGATTGATGTCGCGACCGCGAAGATCGTGGCGCGCAAGAAGCTGCGGCGCGAGATTCGGCTGGTCAAGCCCAAGGGCGTGCGCTGGGGACCCGACGGGCGGGTCTGGGTTTCCACGGGCCGCGGCGACGCCGTCGCGGTTCTGAATCCGGACACGTTGGCGCTCGAAGCGACGATTCCGGTGGGCAAGCGCGTCTGGGGCATGACGTTTTCCGGCGACGGCAAGACGCTGTACGTGACCAACGGCTTGGACGGCAACATGTCGGTGATCGACGTCGCCTCCACCAAGGAGATCAAGAAAATTCCGACGGGGGATATGCCTTGGGGCGTCATTCTCGACGACTAGCCGTCGCGCTCCTGCTGGCGGCGGCGTCTCTCTGCGCAGGGGAGGGACCGACCGTGCGGGAAGCGATCGGCTGGCGGCTGTTCTTTGAGCCCGCGCTGTCAGGGCCGCGCAATTTTTCGTGCGCCACCTGCCACATGCCGTCGCGCGGCTACGAAGGCGGCGACGCGTTGAGCTTGGGCGCCCACGGCGACCGGTTGGAGCGCAATACTCCGACGGTCGTCAATCTGGCCGACGCTGATTTCTTCTTCTGGGACGGCCGGGCGGCTTCGCTCGAAGAGCAGGCCAAAGGGCCGATCGAAAACCCAGTGGAGATGGCCTTGCCGCTAAATCTCGCAGTGGAGCGCATCAGCGGCCTGCGCCGTTACAGAGAAGCGTTCGCGAAGATGGGCGTCAAGAAGATCACCGAGGACGAGATTGCGGGAGCCATCGCTTCTTTCGAGCGCAAGCTGACGACCGGCCCCACGCGCTTCGACCAGTGGACTCAGGGCGACCGCGGCGCGCTCAATGAGCAGGAAGAGCGCGGACGCATGCTGTTCTTCACCAAGGGCGACTGCGCCCTGTGTCACAACGGCCCGAACCTGACCGACGGCGATTTCCACAATATCGGCAGCTCGACTTCGGCGGAGGATGTGGGCCGCGGGGCGATTGAGGACGACCCGTTCTACGCCGGCGCCTTCAAGACTCCCTCGCTGCGCAACTGGAAAGGCCGCGAGCCGTTTTTTCACGACGGCCGATTTGAGACGCTGCGTGAAGTGATCCAGTACTACTCGGCGCCGCCGGTGGCCAAGGTTGGCGAGCGCGAGATCCAGCCCAAGGGCTTTTCCGAGCAGGAGATCGAGGATCTGCTGGCGTTTATGGAGACATTCAACGGCGAGTGGCCGGACTTGCGGCCGTTTGAGCAGGCGTGGCAGGCGCTCGAAGTCGAGTGAGCGCACAGCTCGTCAGGGCCGAAGGTTTGGCCAAGCGCTACCCTTCCGGCGGCGGGGTGCTGACGGTCTTTGAGCAGGTGAGCTTTGAGCTGCTCGCCGGGCAGAGCGTGGCGCTGGTCGGCGAATCGGGAGCCGGCAAATCGACGCTGTTGCATCTGCTCGGTGCGCTGGACTCGCCCAGCGAGGGCGCGATCTGGTTCGAAGAGCGTCGCCTGACCGGGGCGTCCGACGCCGAGCTGGCCCGCTACCGCAACGAGCAGGTCGGCTACGTGTGGCAAAGCTACCATCTGCTGCCGGAGTTCACGGCGCTGGAGAACGTGATCATGCCGCTGCTGATCGCTGGAGCGAAGCGCTCGGCGGTGGAGCCCGCGGGCAAACAGGCGCTGGCCCGGATGGGACTCACCGCAAGGGAGACCCACCAGGCCGGCGAGCTCTCTGGCGGCGAGCAACAGCGGGTGGCCATCGCCCGGGCGCTGGTTCGCGGCCCCAGGCTGGTCCTGGCCGACGAGCCGACGGGCAATTTGGACTTCCGCACCGGCGGCGAGATCATCACGCAGTTGCTGGATCTGCCGCGCAACGACGGCGTGGCGCTGGTGATGGCGACCCACAATCTTGGCTACGCCCAACGCTGCGACCGCGTCTTCCGCGTAGCCGCCGGCCGGTTGGAAATAGCCGCCTGACCGCTGGAGCTTGCCGTCCGGCGGCGATATACTGATACCCCGATGAGAATATTGCTGTCCCTGCTCGCTCTGGCGTTGCCCGTCGCCGCCCAAAATCTGGACATCTACTGGATCGACGTGGAGGGCGGCGCCGCCACTCTGATCGTTACTCCGCAAAAGGAGACCGTGCTGATGGACGCAGGCTGGCCCGGCTTTGACGGCCGCGACCCCAAGCGCATCGCCAACGTGCTCGAATACCAGGTCGGCAAGAAGCGCATCGACTACTTCTTGACCTCGCACTTCCACACCGACCACGTCGGCGGCTTGCCCGAGCTCGCCCGGATCGTGCCGATCGACCGGTTCGTCGACCATGGCGACTCCGTCGAGCAGGACAATGAGCGCGGCAAGGCGCTTTGGGACAGCTACCTCGCCGTCGCCGAGGGCAAGCGCATGACCGTGAATCCCGGCGACAAGCTGCCGCTGAAAGCGACGGACTTCCTGTTTGTCGCCGCCCGCGGCAAGTTCCTGTCCAAACCGCTCGGCAACGCCAAGGCGAACCCGCTGTGCGCGGGCGCCGAGCTCAAGGAGGTCGACGAGGGCGAGAACGGCAAGTCCGTCGGCTTCCTGGTCCGCGTGGGCAAGTTCGAATTTTTGGACCTGGGCGACCTGAGCTGGAATTTCGAGCATGAGCTGGCCTGCCCGGTCAACCTGCTCGGCGAGATCGACCTCTATCAAGTGACCCACCACGGCATGCACATGTCCGGCGCGCCGCAGCACATCAACGCCATCAAGCCGCGCGTCGCCGTCATGAACAACGGTCACCGCAAGGGAGGCCGGCCCGAAACCTACGAGACTCTGATGAAGTCGCCGCGGCTGGAGGACCTGTGGCAGATTCACAAGGCGCTGGTCCCCGACGGCGCCCCCAATCCCGATGAGAAGATGATCGCCAACATGGAGGCCACCGACGAGGGCGACAAGGGCCACTGGATCAAGGCCTCGGTCGATAAGAAGGGAAACTTCACCATCACCAACAGCCGCAACGGGTTTTCGAAGACCTACCAGCCCAAGTGAGCGAGCCGATCGCCTTCTACGGCTCGTTGCGGCGCTCCTTCGGCGTACAGCAACGACTGGGAATCCACTCCCGGCTGCGCTACCTGCGGCCGTGCTTGCTGCGCGGTCGCTTGTATGATCTCGGCGCCTACCCAGCGCTGCTGCCCGGCGACGGGCGGGTTCGGGCCGAGCTTTACGAGCCGCTCGACGACCGCCTGATCGGATTCCTCGACGCCTTCGAGGGCTACGATCCGCGGCGGCCGAAGCAGTCCCAGTACCGGCGGCAACGGGTCGAGCTGATCGAGCCGCACATTGACGCCTGGGTCTACCTCTACAACCGGTCCGTCGAAGGCCGGCCCTTGGTGGACGCGGGCTGCTGGGAGAGCTACCGGCGCGTGGTCAAAGCCGCCGTAGTGCCACGATCGTAATGTCGTCGGGGAAAAATTCGCCCGAGCGGAAACGTGCGGCCCGTTCGAACAGCCCCTTCACCATCGGCTCCGGGTCCTGGCCCTGGAGCGCCGAGAGCGTCTCCCGCAGCGGCCCGTCCTGGAAGAACCTTCCATCGGCGTCGCGCACCTCGCCCAGGCCGTCCGTGGCGAGGATGAGCGTATCGCCCGAGGCCAGCTCGACCGGTCGGCAATCAAACGAAGCCGCCTCTAGGTCGGCGAACATCCCCAGCGGCATGCCGGAGATCGGTTTCTCCTCGATCGCGCCGTCGGCTCGAAGGACAAACGGATGCGGGATTCCCGCGTTGGCGAGCCGTAGGCCCTGGCTGTCGAGCCGCACCACCAGCGCGCAGGCAAAGAGCTCGGCGGGCAGAAAGCGGTGCAGCCGGCCGTTCATCCCGGAGAGGATCTCGGCCGGGGCGTCGGCGCCCTGGCAGGCCTCGTCAAAAACAGCCTTGATGAGCATCGCGCTCAAGGCCGAGTGGGCGCCGTGCCCGCTGACGTCGGCCACCAGGAAGTAGACCTTGCCGTCTTTCTCAATGGCGTCGTAGAAATCGCCGCCCAAGTGGCGGCAGGGCCGGAAGAAGGCGCCGGTCCGGTAGCCCTCGATGGCCGGCAGATGGTCCGGCAGCAGCCCGCGCTGGATGCGTGAGGCCCGCTCCAGCTCCTCCTCCAGCGACTGATGGCGGTCGGAGAGCTGCGTGTGGCGCTCGATCAGGCGGTCGAGCTCATGCACCTTGTCGGTGAGTTGCTTGCGCAATGTGCGCTCGCTGAGGGCGTTGCGCACCAGTAGCAGCAGGTCGTCGTTGTCCCAAGGCTTTTCGAGATATTGGTACAGCCCGACTTCGTTGATGGCTCGGATGGCGTTCTCTTTGTCCGCGAAGCCGGTCAGCAGAATCCGCACCGTGTCCGGCTGGAGGTCACGGATGCGTTTGAGCAACTCCACGCCGTTCATCGCCGGCATCAGAAAGTCGGAGATCACCAGGTCGATCGGACGGCTCTCGGCCTCCCGCGCGGCCGCGGCGGGGCTGGTGTGCGCGACCACCTCGTAGTCGGTTTCCAGGGTGAAAAGGCTCTTGAGCGACGAAGTGATGAGCTCGTCGTCGTCAACGAGTAGGATCGTCGCGGGCCGTTGAGAGGGAAATGCCATGAGGCGGAGGTGAACCCCCGATTATAGCCGGGCGGCGCGGCTATCCTTTTGAGGGCGAGCCACTAGAATGGTGGAATGACTCGCCGATCCTTGCTGGCGGGCGCGCCGCTGGCCGCCGCCGCTTCCGCCCAGGCTCAGGCCCCTCCGCGCAACATCGTCATCGCCAGCAACAACGGCATGGAGTGCTGCAACCGGGCGATGGAGATGATCCAGGCCGGCGAGGACACGCTCGACGCCGTTGTCGCCGGCGTCAACATCGTCGAGCTTGACCCCAACGACACCAGCGTCGGCTACGGCGGGCTGCCGAACGAGGAAGGCGTCGTGGAGCTTGATAGCTGCTTGATGCACGGCCCCACCCGGCGGGCCGGCGCGGTGGCGTCGCTGCGCGGCATCAAGACGCCGTCGAACGTCGCTCAACTCGTGATGCAGCGCACCGACCACGTGTTGCTGGTGGGTGAAGGCGCCCTGCGTTTCGCCAAGGCGCACGGCTTTCGCGAGGAAGAGCTGCTGACCGAGCGGGCGCGGCTGGCCTGGCTGACCTGGAAGGAGTCGCTGGACAACGACTGGGGGCCGGGTTTGGATGCGCCCCCCGACGGCGGCTCGGCCCGTCTGCGAAAGCTGTTTCCCGAGGCCAAGCCCGAGTGGTTCGCCTGGGCCCGCGAGGTAGCCCGGCATCCGCCGACCGGGACGATCAACTGTCTGGCGCTCAATGCAAAAGGCGAGATGTCGGGCTGCACCACTACCAGCGGGCTGGCTTGGAAGATTCCGGGCCGGGTCGGGGACTCGCCGATCATCGGAGCGGGCTGCTTTGTCGACCAGGACGTGGGCGCGGCGGGCTCCACCGGCCGCGGCGAGGAGAATATCAGGGTCTGCGGCGCGCACGCCATTGTGGAGAACATGCGGCACGGCATGTCCGCCCAGGAGGCGGCGCTGGACGCCGTCAAGCGCGTGGCGCGGAACTACGACAACGACCGCGCGCGGCTGGAGAAATTCGATCTGTTCTTCTATGCCCTGCGCAAGGACGGCGACCACGGGGCCGCGACGCTATGGGACCGGAGCGCTCGCTCGCCGCGCCGCAGGCAGTATGTCGTCAACGACGGCTCGGGCTCGCGGCTGGTCGACGCTGATTATCTCTTGGAGCGATCGTAGGGGCGGCCGGGAGGCCGCCCAAGACCGCATCGTTCCGGGCTTCAACTGGTCTTGGGCGGCCTTCCGGCCGCCC
>CAYOPA010000012.1:0-9866 GCA_964405625.1 uncultured Bryobacterales bacterium | reverse complement strand
TTATCTCTTGGAGCGATCGTAGGGGCGGCCTTCCGGCCGCCCCTACGGTTGCTGCTGGGTGGAGCAGTGCAGCGTGCCAAAGCCCCAGGCGTAGTCCACCGAGTGAATTCCGATGACTTCCCTGTCCGGGAAGGCCGCCGCGAGCTGGTTGAGCGCGATGCGGTCGTTGGGGTCATGGAACGTCGGCACAAGCACCAAGCCGTTGGCGATATAGAAGTTCGCGTAACTGGCAGGCAGCCGGACTCCGCGAAAATACAGCGGCTTGGGCATGGGCAGCTCGACCAACTCCAGCGGCTTGCCGTCCTGGTCGGTCTGTAACTTCAGTCTCTCCCAGTTGCGCTTGAGCGGCTCGTAGTTGTCGTCCCTACGATCGGTTTCGACGACGGTGGCCACGGTGCGGGGGCCGACAAAGCGCGCCAGGTCATCGACGTGGCCGTGGGTGTCGTCGCCGACGATACCTTGTTCCAGCCAGATTGTCTGTTCGATGCCGAGGAACTCGCGAAAGATCCCCTCGTAGTCGAGCTTGTTGAAGCCGGGGTTGCGCTGCTGGACCTCGCTGAGCAGGCACTCCTCGGTGGTCAGCAGGGAGCCGGCGCCGTTGGTATCAATGGCGCCGCCTTCGAGCACCACGCGCCGGCCGCGCCAGGTGGGCGTGATGGGGCGGGAGCGGGTGATGCCGGCGATCTTCTTCGCCACCAGCACGTCCTTGAGCCAGTTGGGGTACTTGGCCCAGGCGTTGAAGCGCCAGCAGACCGCGCCTACTTCGCCGTTGCCGGCCACGAAGGTCGGCCCGGAATCGCGCAGCCAGCTACGGTCGGTGGAGCAGCGATGGAAGCGGACACGGTCGAGGTTGACGCCGGCGTCTTGGAGCATTTTCACGACCCGCCGGTGCAGCCGGTCGTCTTCAATGAGGATCTCCACTCGCTCACGGACGTGCAGTTGGCGCACGATCTCCACATAGATCCAGTGGATCGGAGGAAACTTTCCGGGCCAGTCTTTGGGGTTGTGGGGCCAGGCCAACCAAGTGGCCTCGTGGGGCGCCCATTCGGCGGGCATGCGCATCAATGCGTCCAGGTTAGCAACGCCGGGCTATCGGGCGGCGGCCAGGGCGCGTCGGCTGTAGGCCTTGAGGTCTTCGAGCAGCTTGTCGGGGATGCCCAACCCGCCCAGGGTGACGCCGCTCGGTGAGGGGCCGTGGAAGTCGCTGCCGCCGGTGACGCCCAGCCCGCAACGCCGCGCGGCGCGGGCGATCTCGTTCGCCGAGTCGATGGGATGGTCGCGGTGGAAGGCCTCGATTGCCAGACAGCCGCGGTCCGCCAAGTCCCGGAAAGCGGCTTCGAAATCGAGCTTCGTCTCCTTCAAATAGCGCAGCGGATGAGCCCAAGAGGAGACGCCGCCGGAGTCACGAATCCAGCCGAAAACATCCTCGGCCGCAGCCTCTCGGCGCGGCACGAAACCCGGCGCGCTTTCGTCCAAGTAGCGGTCGAAAGCCTCGCGGTAGCTTGCCGCGTGGCGCTTGCGCACCAGCAGGCGGGCGAAGTGCGGCCGGCCGGTCTGATCCTTCCCCAGCGCCTCGGCTTCTTCCAAGGTAACGTCGCAGCCGAGCTCGCGCAGGCGCTCGGCGAGCCGGGCGTTGCGCTCGCGGCGCGAGGTCTTCAGGTCTTTCACGCGGCGGCGGAAGTCCACGTCCGCGGGGCCGTCGAGAAAGTAGCCGAGGATATGGATGGAGACGCCGTTGTAAAGCCCGCTGAGCTCGATGCCGCAGATGAGCTCGAGGCCCGCCTCGCGGGCGGGCTCGACGGCGTCGTCGTAGCCTTCCAACGTGTCGTGGTCGGTGATGCTGAGGGCCTGGATGCGGTTGTTCTTGGCAAGCTCCACCAGCCGCCGCGGGCTCAAGGTTCCGTCGGAGCGATCGGTGTGCGAGTGAAGATCAACCATTCCCAATGGGGCGGCCCGCGCCAGCCCCATAGTGTAGCGCCCCGGACTGACGTCCGGGGTTCGGTTAAGGAGGCGTTAGGGCCGGATCATGCCAAGCTCGACGAGCTTGGCCCAGACGTGCTCGGCGCTCTCCTCAGGCGTCTGCTCGCCGGAATTGAAGACGATTTCCGCGTTGTCCGGCGCCTCGTAGGGGTCGGAGATGCCGGTAAAATTCTTGATTTCGCCGGAGATAGCCTTCTTGTACAGACCCTTGGGGTCGCGCTCGATGAGCTTGTCGAGATCACAGTCAGCGAAGACTTCGACGAAGTTTTCAGCTTGGGCCCGAATGTCGTCGCGAATGGCCTTGTAAGGCGAAATGGCGGCGGACATGGCGATCACGCCGTTGCGCGACAGCAGGTTGCACACGAAGCCGATGCGTTGAATGTTCGTGTCGCGATCCTCCTTGCTGAAGCCGAGGCCCTTGGAGAGATTCGTGCGGACGACATCGCCGTCGAGAACCTCGACTTTCGCACCGGCGTCCTGCAAGCGCTTGAGAAGGAGATTGGCGACGGTGGACTTGCCCGAGCCGGACAGACCGGTAAACCAGAGAGTGAAGCCTTTGTGTTGCATGGTAGGTGAGCGGTAAGCAGTGAGCGGTGAGCAGTTGCTCACCGAATCGGAGGTAGTACTTCTTCCAAAAGGATGTCAAACGAGCGCCGGAACTGGCCGCTCGGTGAAACGTGGATGCCGCATTCCTTGTCGGCGTCCTCTTCTTCCCACCACCAGCGGCCGGCGCGCGCCGGCTCTCCGGGCTTCGTGGGCCGGGTGCATGGCGCACAGCCGATGCTGGGATAGCTTTGATCGTGCAGCGCGTGATAGGGCACGTCGTGGTCCCGGATATAGGTCCAGACGCGCTCCTCGGTCCAATTCGCCAGCGGGGCGATCTTGACCAGGCCGCCGTGTTCCTCGTCCATCGAGACGGTGTCGAGCGCCTCACGGGATTGGCTCTGCGACTTCCGCAGTCCCACGACCCAAGCGTCCAACGTCGCCAGCTTGCGCTTCAGCGGCCGCACTTTGCGGAGCTCGCAGCAGAGCCTGCGCTTGGCCACCGACTCGTAGAACAGGTTCGGTCCGTGCATCGTCAACATCCGCGAGAGCTCATGCGAGTCCGGCGTCAGCATCTCCACCTCGATGCCGTAACGGCTGCGCACGCTGGAGATCAAATCGTAGGTCTCCTGGTGGATCCGGCCGGTATCGAGCGTGAAGACCTGGACGTCGCCGCCGGTAATGCAGGCGGCCATGTCCAGGATCACCATGCCGGTGGCCTGGAAGCTGGTCGAGATGGCGACCCGGTCGCCAAACTCGCCGAGCGCCCAACGCAGCACATCCTCGGCCGAGGCGTCCCTGGCCGGCCAGCTAAACCGTGGCTTGAGCCGTTGCGACATCGCCCGCAACTCGGGCCGCTCTACCTAGAGACGCCCCTCTTTGGTTGCAATCAACAGCACCTCGGCGACTTCGGGCCGCGAGAACTCCGGCGGCAACGTCTGCCCCGAGCGCAACAAATCGCGAACCTGCGTGCCGCTCAAATTGATGCGGTCCGCCGGTCCCGCCGGGCAGGTTTTCGGCGAAGCCATGCCGCCCTGAATCTTCGACCAGAAGACGATGTCGAAGAACAGCGGCTCGACGCCGAGCTCGCCCGGCTGGAACTCCTCAAAGATGTGCTGTGCGTCGAAGGGGCCGTAATAATTGCCGACTCCGGCGTGGTCCCTGCCAACGATAAAGCGGTTGATGCCGTAGTTGCGGCGCACCTGTGCGTGGAATACGGCTTCCCGCGGACCGGCGTAGCGCATCCAGGCCGGGAAGCCGGCCAGCATCGTGTGGTTCGGATTGTAGTAGTTGTCGAGGAGCGCCCGGTAGCAGTCCAACCGCACGTCAACAGGAATGTCGCCGGGTTTGGTTTCGCCCAGCAGCGGGTGAATGACCAGACCGTCCGATGTTTCCAGGGCGATCTTGGTGATGAACTCGTGCGCCCTGTGGATGGGGTTGCGGGTTTGGAAACCGACGACTTTGCGCCATCCCATCTTCTCAATATCGGCTTTGACGGCTCGCGGTGAGATCGGCAGGCCGCCAGGGAGCTCGAACTTCCAATCCGAGAATACATCAGCCTTGCCGGCGATCGAAAATTCGCCGGCGTCGCGGAGCCACTCCACGCCCGGGTGAGCCTCGTCCTCAGTGCGGAAAACCGTCTTGTTATACAGCGGCTTGTTGATGCGGAAGATCTCGTCGATCGAGATGACGCCGGCCGGCTTGTCGCCGTCGAGCAGGATCACCTGCTCCGCCCCTTCGAGTTGCTTGGCCTGCTCGGCGCTGATTGGGAAAATGATCGGGATCGACCATGGCTCGCCGGTCGTCAAGTGCATCGACTCGCAGACGTGCTCGGTGTCGGCGGCGCTCAAGAGCTGGGTGACGGGCAGATAGCCGTCCTCGGCCAGCAGGTAAAGGTCGCTGAGGTTGCGAAACGTCGCCTGAATGCGCGGCGCGCTGGAGGCAAGGATGGACTGTGACTGCTCGGAACTAAGGGCCATAAGGGGAGTAACTCCTGAATGTCTATCGGTTTACTAGAGATTAGACTACCAAACAAGACCGCCGGGCGGCAAGGCCCGGCGGGCGGAGCGGAAGCGGGCGGCGCTCAGGCTTGTTTGGCGGCGGCCAGGGCGGCGTCGTAGTCGGGCTGCTCGGCGACTTCGCCGACGAGCTGGCCGTAGGTGACGTTGTTGTTGGCGTCGACGACGTAGACGGCGCGGGCGTGAATTTGCAAAGGCTCGATCATGACGCCCCAGGCGCGGCCGAACGCGCCGTCCTTGTAGTCAGACAGGGTAATGACCTTGTCGACGCCGGCGGCGCCGCACCAGCGTTTTTGGGCGAACGGCAGGTCGCGGCTGACGGTATAGATCGTGATGCCGTCGAGCTTGGCGGCCTCTTCGTTGAAGCGGCGGGTCTGCGTGTCGCAGACGGGGGTGTCCAGGGAGGGGACGATCGAGAAAATGCGGACGCCGGAGGTGTCGCTGAGCGAGACCGGCTTCATGTCAATACCGGTCAGGGTAAAGTCGGGGGCGGCGGCGCCGACCTGGACCTCTTCGCCTTCCAGCGGCAGGGGGTTGCCTTTCATCGTGACTTGACGTGCTTCGGCCATGGGATCACCTCTCAGAACGGAACAGAGCTATTGGGGTTTGCGATCCGCGTGGCCGGGATTTCGGATGAGCCGGCCGCGCAGACCTCCAACGCTATCAATCGAGGTCGGCTTCCGTCAATTTCCGTCGGGTGGGGCGAGGAGGCCGTGGCCGGTGATATTGATATGCTGAGGGGCCGTGCCGGACCGTCGCGAGTTGCAGGACCCTGGCGCTTCCGTTGCGTCCCCGCCGGCCGAGCTGCGCGAGGTCGCCGAAAAGATGGAGGCGCGCATCCGCTCGCTCGCCGCCGCCGATGAGTATCGCCGGGCGGCTAGGGTGGTCCATGACGAGCGGAAATGGATTGACGAACGGCATCTGCAAATTTGCAGGGTTCCGGCGCTGACGTTTCGCGAGCAGGAGCGGGCGGCGCTGATGCAGGAGCTATGGGCCGATCTGGGGCTGCGCTCCGAGCTCGACGAGGCCGGCAACGTCATCGCTCCGCTTGTCTGGTCGCCCGGCGCTCCCTTCATCGCGATTTCGGCGCATCTGGATACGACGCTGGCTCCGCGCCATGAGTCCGATATCTTCGTCGCGCCGGACGGCAGCTTTCACGGTCCGGGCGTCACCGATAACGGCGTCGGACTGGCGGCGCTGGCAGCGCTGGCGCGCGCGCTGCGCGACGGACCGCCCGTGCAACTGCCGCGGCGCAATGTGCTGCTGGTGGCGAACGTCGCCGAAGAGGGCGAAGGCAATCTGTTCGGAATGAAGCGGCTGGTGCACGGCTCAGCCTGGGCGTCGCGAATAACTGAATACCTGGTGCTCGATGGCGCCTCGACGGCGCACGTGACGGTGGAGGCGTTGGGCAGCCGGCGATTCGAGATCGTCATCGAAGGGCGGGGCGGCCATAGCTGGAACGATTTCGGGCGCGCCAACCCGGTCCATGCGCTGGCGCGCGCGGTCGCCGCGCTTTCGGATCTGGATCTGCCGCGCTCGCCGCGCGCCACGTTGACGGTGACGATGATCGAGGGCGGCGCCGGCGTCAATTCGATCGCCTCGTCGGCTCGCGCCAAGGTTGACATTCGCTCGCGCAGCAACGCCGGCATCGAGCAGGTGGCGGCGGCCATGGAGGAGGCGGTCAAGAGGGCCGTGGAATGCGAGAACCGCCGTTCTTCGGATCGCATTTCCGCCTACAAGATTCGCGAGATCGGCCGGCGCCCGGCGGCGGGGCGGTCGGCCTCAAATATCCTGATCGACTGCCTGGGTATGGTTGACGCCTACCTGGGGATCCGTTCGCGGCTGGATTGCGCTTCCACTGACGCGAATGTGCCCCTGGCCGCCGGGCTGCCCGCGGCTGCGATCGGCGCCGGGGGACGCGGCGGCGACGCCCACGCGCCGAGCGAGTGGTATCACCCCGAAGGCCGGCCGCTGGCGCTTGAAAGGATCCTGCTGGTGATCGCGCTATTGCAGGCTTGCAGCCCGCCGCGCGTTTGATTGAGGCTCGCTCGTTGATTGGCCGGGCCCTCTCGCCCGCGTTAACCCGTCAAATCTAAACAAATACAGGCAAATTGTACGCTTAGGGAATGGGGCGAGCATTTCAGCGGCCGTGGATGGGAAAGCTTCTGCTTCTAGCGGCGATCCACAACCTCGCCTGGGGAGCGATGATCGTGTTGTTTCCCGCCGCGCCGTTTGCGTGGTTGGGGTTGGAGTCTCCTCGTTATCCGGAGATTTGGCAATGCGTGGGCATGGTCATGGGCGCCCATGGCGTCGGCTATGCGATTGCCGCCACGGCGCCGCTGCGGCACTGGCCGATCGTGCTGGTGGGCCTGTTGGCTAAGGTTTTCGCTTCGATCGGCTTTGTATACGGCGCCGTGCGGGGCTCGCTGCCCTGGGAGGCGGGTTGGGTAATCTTGACCAATGATTGGATCTGGTTGGTCCCTTTCGCCCTGATCTTGCGGGCCACGATGGCGGACTTCACCACCGAGTCCGGTCGGCTGAGCGAGGCGCGCGACCGTATGATGCTGAAGCACATGAGCCAGCACGGCTATTCGCTGTTTGAGCTCTCTCAAATACGGCCCACGCTCGTGGTCTTCCTGCGTCACGCGGGCTGCACCTTCTGTCGCGAAGCTCTCCATGAGCTGTCGCGGCTACGGGGCGAAATCGAGGCCTCCGGCGTGCAGGTCGCTTTCGTCACAATGAGCGAGGAACCAGGGGGGCGGAAGATTTTCGAAAACTACGGCCTTGGCGACGCGCCGCGGATTTCCAATCCGGATTGCGATCTCTACCGCGCCTTCGATCTGCGCCGGGCAATGTGGTCCGAAATGTTCGCTCCGTCGATATGGTGGCGCGGCTTCAAGGCGGGCGTGCTTGAAGGCAACGGGGTGGGGGCGGTCGACGGCGACAGCTTCCGCATGCCGGGCGTCTTTCTCGTCCATCAGGGGCGCGTGCTACGCTCCTATCGTCACGCCAGCCCGGCTGACCGGCCCGACTACCTCGCTTTGGCGATGTGCGACGACTGCGAACCTCAAACAGTCGAGCTGGAGCAGAGGCTGACGAGCTAAACCACGGGCGCCGCCGGTGCTATTGCTAACCCATCTCGCCGCTACACTTTTCATGACGGGCCTGATCTGGTTCGTCCAAGTGGTTCACTACCCGCTTTTCGCGCGGGTGGGCGGCGATTTTGTCGCCTACCAGCAGGCGCACATGCAGCAAACGACCTGGGTGGTCGGTCCGGTGATGCTGTTGGAGGCGATCACCGCGGTCGCCCTGTTGTTGGATCGACCGGCCTGGATGAGCGCGGCGGCGGTTTGGACGAACCTGGCTCTGCTGGTCCTGATTTGGGCCTCGACGGCGCTGCTACAAGTGCCGCAGCATGAAAAATTGCTCTCCGGCTTCGCCGCCGGACCGCATGCCGTCTTGTTGAAGAGCAATTGGCTGCGTACGACTTTGTGGACGCTACGCTCGGTCGGTTTGCTGGTTACGGTGGAACGAGCGATCCGCCGATTGGCGGTTGAGGGGATCTGATCTCGTCGGGCGCGTCTATAATGAGGCGTTGATTTTTTCGCGGTAGCCTAAGCGGGACGTCGTGCGTCGAACCGCTCAGGCGTCGGGCGATCGAGGACGGCTAGGGTCGAGCAATCATGGACAATACAGGCAATGCGCGTTCGGACGGGCGCCGGGGCATGAGCAAGCTGCTTTCAAGCGGGCTGATCGTCTTCACCTTGGCGATCGGTATTCTGATCGGCACCATAGTCTCTAGCGGCGTCGACGCCGCGGATGAAGAGCAGGCTCCGGCGGCTCCGGACGCGACCCCGCTGGTGATCCCCAAGGCTGAGCCGCTCGAAAATCAATTCGCCGACATCGCGGCGTCCGTCCGTCCGGCGGTCGTGAACATCCAGGTGGAAACCTACGCCAAGAAAGCCGCGGCCGGGGGCGGCGAGAGCGGCGGAAGTAGCGGGGGACGCCCGGGCGGGGGGCAGGACGACGGCATGGAAGATTTCTTCCGCCGTTTCTTCGGCATGCCCAACGCTCCGGAAGGGTTCAACGCACCGCGTCCGCGCCGGCCGGGCGAAGGCTCGGGCTTTATCGTGGACGGCAAGGGCTACATCATCACGAATAAGCACGTTGTCGAGGATGCTGATCGGATTCAGGTGCGCTTTGACGGCGAGGACAAGACGCTGGACGCGAAGTTGATCGGGTTCGACGACGAGACCGACCTGGCGGTCATCAAGATTGAGCCGGACCGCCCGCTGACGGTCGTCGCCATGGGCAAGGCCGAGGCGGTGCGCGTGGGCGACTGGGCCTTGGCGATCGGCTCGCCGTTCGGGTTCCGCGAAACCGTAACGCTCGGCATCATCTCCGCCAAAGGGCGTGAGGTCCAGAGCTCGGCGGCGCGCTTCAATCGCCCGTTCCAAAAATTCTTCCAGACCGACGCCGCGATCAATCCCGGCAACAGTGGCGGTCCGCTGGTGAACACGCGCGGCGAGGTGATCGGCATCAACACCGCGATCGTTTCCCGCAGCGGCGCCTACGAGGGCCTGGGCTTTGCCTTGCCGGCGAACATCGCCGTCGAAGTCTATAACCAGGTCATCCGCTACGGACGAGTGGCGCGTGGCTCGATCGGCATCACCTTCCTCAACAATCAAGACCCGGCGCTGCTGCGCACCTACGGGGCCGAGGACGGCGGTGTCTTCGTCGGCACCGTCAAGGAAGGCGGGCCCGCGGACGTGGCGGGAATTCAGGAAGAGGACGTCATCGTTTCGATCAACGGCGTGCCCATCCGCGACGGCGAGCAGCTCATCGAGATCGTGGCGGCGACGCCGGTGGACAACACCGTTCCGGTAATCATTCTCCGCGACAGCAAGAAGCGGACCGTGCAGGTGAAGATCGCGGACCGGGCGCAGCTCTTCGCCACCGAGCTGGGTCTGGCGGAGGCCCCGGCGGGTCCTTCCTCGAAGGACGACCAAGTGGATCTGGGCATCGGCGTCACCAACATGACCGCCAAGAGCGTCGAGCAGCTCAGCTATGACGGCGACCCGGGCCTGCTGATTAACCTCGTTGAGCAGGGGTCGTTCGCCGACGATCTGGGCCTTCTGGTCAATGACATCATCGTGGCGATCAACCGCAAACCGGTGGAATCCGTGGAAGACCTGCGAGAGCTGCGCAACAACCTGCAACCGGGCGACGACGTGGCCTTCAAGGTGATGCGCAACATGGGCGGTAGCTGGCGGGCGCAGTATTTCGCCGGCGTCCTGCCGAAGGGCGAAGCGGACCGGTTTTAGT
>CAYOPA010000011.1:0-26833 GCA_964405625.1 uncultured Bryobacterales bacterium | reverse complement strand
CGACCGCCACAACCTGGTCGCCGGGGCCGGCCACCGCTCGCACTTCGACGATCTGCCGCCGTCGGAGCTTGCCGTGGCGACTCCGCGGGCTCGGAATATCAACATTTTCAGCGTGTTCGCAAGCGATGACATCGAGTTGGTCGACAACTCTCTGTACCTGACCCTGGGGGCTAAATTCGAACACAACACCTTTACGGGATGGGAGACCCAACCCAATGCGGCCCTGATGTGGCGACGTTCATGCAAGGAGAATATCTGGGTTTCAGCGGCGCGCGCCGTCCGTATTCCAGCCCGGGTGAATCGAGATGTAGATATTGAGATCGGAGGCTTTCCCAGCCCGCTCGGCGGGCCCGGAGTCCTGCTATTGACTGGGAACCCCGGAATGCGGGCCGAGCAACTGGTCGCCTACGAAGGCGGTTACCGCAACCGGCCGACGAAGCAGACCTCGATCGATTTGGCGTTCTTCAAGCACTTTCACAACCGGCTGCAAAGCACGGCGCCGGGGCAGCCGCGCTTCGACCCGCTGTCGCCCGGCGAGCCATTTATCCTTCCGCTCCATTTCGGCAACGGGCTCAACCATCGTGCCTACGGGGCCGAGGCGGCTGCGTCGTGGCGCCGGTCGGAAAGAACGGCGTTTCACACCGGCTACAGCTACCTACAGCGTCGGATGTTCGAGGACCTGGGAGCGGGTCTGGAACCCGACGTTGGCCGACTCGAGGAGGGCCTCTCCCCGCGGCATCAGCTCCATTTGCGCTGGTATCAGACCCTGCGGCCGGGTCTCGACCTCGACAGCGCCTACTACTATATGGCCCGTCGCGCGCGCATCGATGTGCCGGCGATCCATCGGGTGGATCTGCGCCTGGCCATGCGGCCGCGCCCGGGCGTCGAGCTCTCCTTCGGTGTTCAAAACCTGTTGGACAAGCAGCACTTGGAGTCCGTTCCCATCGCCATTGAGGAGGTCACCGAGGTGCGCCGCAACATTTACGGGAAGGCGACGTGGGCCTCTTGAGCCAATGGCGGACCTGTCTCGGCGCGCTGGCCCTCGTCGGGCTGCTGGCTGCGTTCCCGGCGCCGGCGCCGGCCCAGGCGACTCGCACGGCAGGGGAGAACGAAGTCAAGGCCGCCATTATCTACAACTTCGCCAGCTTTGTAAGCTGGCCCGAGAGCGCTCCCTCGCGTCCTCAAGCCCCGTTCCGGATCGGGGTGCTGGGCGATCCGGAGCTGGCCTCGACGTTGCGCCGGCTGCTCAGCGGCAAGACGCTTCAGGACCGGCCGTTGGAGGTTGTCGCCATGTCCGGAGTCGCCGACCTGCAGGCCACCGACGTGCTCTATGTCAGCGCCTCACACAGGCGGCAGCTCGACGACATTCTGCGGACCGTCGCCGGTTTGCCGGTGCTGACCGTGGGCGACGCGGAAGGCTTTGCCGACAACGGCGGCATGGTCGGACTCTTTGAAGAGAACCGCCGGATGCGGTTCGACGTCAACCTGGCCGCCGCCGAGCGCAACGGACTCAAGGTCCGCGCCCAACTCCTGCAACTGGCCCGTCAAGTGAGGGATTGAGCCGCCATCATGCCGAACATTCCCATCCGGCACAAGCTCATCGGGCTGGCTGCTGTTTCCGCCATTCTGGCGCTGGGGTTGGCTTTCGCCGGGCTGTTCTTGTTTGAGCGGGTCGTCTCGCACCAGGTGATGCAGGACGAGATGACCAGCCTCGTCGCGGTCATCGCCCGCAACTCCACCGTGGCGTTGGCGTTCGGGGACCGCGATACGGCATCGGAAACCCTGGCCGCTCTAGCCGGCCAGCCGAGCATTGTCGCCGCCCGGATCTACGACTCCAGCGGCCACGCGCTGGCCTCCTACGCCCGCGACGCCGAAGCTGAGCGGACAGTCTCCGCCAAAGCTTCGGGTCGCTTTGGCGCCGAGCTGTTCAAGCTGAGCGCCCCGATCCTGCTCGACGGCGAAGAGATCGGGATGCTTTGGCTATGGTCGGACCGCAGCCGTTTGGAGCACCGTCTCGAGCTTTACAGACGCATGGCCTTGGGCGTCTTCGCGGTCTCGATTCTGGCGGCCATCTGGTTGGCGGTGGTCTTGCAACGGCGGATTTCCGAGCCGATCATGCATTTGGCGGAGACCGCCCAGGCCATCGCCGCGGAGGGCGGCTACTCCCGCCGCGCCAAGCGCTACGACCGCGATGAGGTGGGCGCGTTGGCCGACGCGTTCAATGAGATGCTATCGCAGATCGAGCTGCGCGACTACGAGCTCGAACGCCGCCGCAATGAGCTCGAGGAAAAAGTCGCCGAGCGCACCGCCGAGCTCCAGCGCGCCAACCTGAAGTTGCTGGATTCAAAGAACCAGGCCGAGGGGCTCGCGCGCCTGAAGACCCAGTTCCTGGCCAATATGAGCCACGAGATCCGTACGCCGATGAACGGGGTCATCGGCATGACCAGCCTGCTCGCCGAGACGCAGCTTACCGAAGAGCAGCGCGACTACGTCGAAACCGTTCGCGTGAGCGGCGAAAACCTGCTGGCGGTCATCAACGAGATTCTCGATTTCTCCAAGATCGAAGAGGGCAAGCTGACCATCGAAAGCGAACCGTTCGATTTGGTCGCCTGTGTGGAGGAGGCTCTCCAGTTGTTGGCCCCCCGGGCGGCGTCGAAGAGGGTCGAGCTCATCCACTACATCGACGACAGCGTGCCTCCCGCTGTCGTCGGCGACGTTACCCGCGTCAATCAGATCCTGATGAATCTGACCAGCAACGCCGTTAAGTTCACCGAGCAGGGCGAGGTGGTGGTGCAGGTCCGCGCCATGCCGCTCGATGGCGGCCAATGCGAGCTCCAGTTTGAGGTGCGCGATACCGGCGTCGGCATCGCGGACAAGAGCAAGCCGTTGCTTTTCCAGCCGTTCAGCCAGGCCGACGCCTCCACCACCCGACGCTACGGCGGAACCGGGCTGGGGTTGACGATCAGCAAGCGGCTCGCCGAGGCGATGGGCGGACGCGTCTGGTTTGAGAGCGAGCTCGGCAAGGGCTCGACCTTCTGGTTCACGATCGTCGCCGAGGCCGCCGAGGCCGCCGAGGCCGCCGAGCCGGGTGAGTCGGCTCGCAATCGCCTCACGTCCGTCCGGCTGGACGGCGCGCGGGTGTTGATTGTCGACGACAACGAGACCAACCGGCGGCTGTTGGCGCGGCGGCTGGCCCGTTGGGGCGCCGAGGCCGCCGCGGCGTCCAGCGGCGAAGAGGCGCTGCGGCTGGCGCTCGAAGCCGGACCGTTCGATGTGGCGCTGGTCGATGTGCTGATGGCCGGGATGGATGGCGTGATGCTGTTCCGTATGCTTCGGGACGACCCGCGCACGGCCGCGCTGCCGGTGGCCTTCCTGAGCTCGGTCGGCGGCGCGGAGCTCGAAGAGATGCTGGGCGAGCATGGGCTGAAGAAGGCCGACCTGGCCGCTGTCGTGCTCAAGCCCCTGCGGCAGACGCAGTTGTTGAGGGCGCTGCTGACAATTCTTGGCCGCACGGCCGCCGAGACTTCAACCGCCTCCCGGGCGGGCAACCGCGGCGGCCCGGCCGCCGGTCCCCTTCGGATTCTGGTCGCCGAGGACAATCCGGTGAACCGCCTGGTGGCGCAGCGCATGCTGGAGCGGCTGGGGCACCGCCCCGATTTCGCCGAGGACGGCGCCCAGGCGCTGGCGAAGCTGAGTGAAGGCGACTACGACGTGGTGCTGATGGACGTGCAGATGCCGGTTCTCGACGGATTGCAGGCGACGGCCAAGATCCTCGAAACCTACGGTGAGCAGCGGCCTTGGATTATCGGCCTAACCGCCGGCGCCATGAAGGGCGACCGCGAAATATGTCTGGAGGCGGGCATGGACGACTACGTGACCAAGCCCGTACGACTGGAAGTCTTGCAGGCCGCATTGCAAAACGCTTCCGGCGCGGAGGACGAGAGCAAGGAGCGGCGGCCCGTCGGGGAGCGCTCCGGCGGCGGCTGAGCCGATCGACGTTTCTCGCTTTTTTTGGGAAGATGAGAGCCGCCGCCAGGGCCGCGGCGATCAACGATCCCATGACCTCGCTCAACATCCGGCGTCCCGCCGCCTGGGCTTTCGCCCTGCTGACCGTGGCGGCTCTCGCCTGGTTCACCCGCTTTTTGCCTGCGCAAGCGGCCGAGAGCCCTTCGGCGGAGGCGGAAGCCGCCTTTCAGCGCGACGTCAAGCCGTTCTTTGAAAAGCATTGCGTGCAGTGCCACAACGCTGACGCCAACATCGCCGGCGTGCGCGTGGATCACCTCGACGCTTCCATGGCCGACCACACGGTGCACCTGTGGGAAGGCATCCGCCGCCGGATGGCCAACGACACCATGCCGCCCAAGGAACTGCCTCGCCCTGACGACGCCGAGCGCCGTCGCGCCGTCGCTTGGATGGAACAGACGTTGGAGGTCGCCCGGCTACGGCCCACGCCCAAGAACGGCGTCGTGCGGCGGCTGACCGTCGCCCAATACCGCAACACGCTCCAGGAGCTGCTGCAAATCGACGACGATCTGACCGAGGCGCTGCCGCCCGACGCCGTCTCGAAAGACGGCTTCGTCAACAACACCGAGACCTTGCAACTGTCGCCTTTGCTGATGGAGGCCTATTTCGAGATCGCCGAGGAGGCGTTGAACCGGGCCATCGTCGACCCCGACAGCCCGCCCTCCATCCAGAACTTCCGCATGGATCTCGGCGCCGCGATCAACTCCGATCCGCTGCCGGAGCAGCTCATCCTGGGCGCCAACAGCCTGCTGCTGGAGAATCCCGACTTCGTCGTCACGCAGCTCATTCCGAAAAAGCCGTTCGTCTTCGAGCCGTATTTCATGAAGACGCAGTACCGCTTTATCGAGGGCTATCAGGGCAACGACACGGTGCGCGGCTGGCGCGACTACGACAGCATCTACCACGCCGTCTTCGCCTGCATGCGAGGCAGCCGCGGCTATCCCAAGGGATTGCCCTATAGCGCCGCGCCGGAGGGGTTGTTGCTGCGGCCCGCCATCCCCACTGACGAGCTCTTTGGCAGCGACGGCACCTACGGCCCTAAAGCCAATTTCAAGATCGCCCTGCGCGAGCTGCCCGACTACGGACCGTTTCGCGTGACCGTCACGGCCGCGAAGTACAACGACGGTCTGTTGCTGGACGAAGGCGACGAAGCCCGGTCCGACTCCGTCGCTCTTGTCGCCCGAAAGCCCAAGGACGGCGCGACGGTGCGCGTCCGCCAACCGGGCGTCTACCAGGTTGACATCCATACCGCCGACGCCGATCCGCAAATCGCCGCGCCGGACGGCTCGCGCCTAAGCGAAGGGCTGGCCGGCCATTGGCCGCTGGAGGGCGAGGATTCCGCGCAACTGCAGGGCGCCGCCGCTCCGACGCCGTCGCCGTTCGGACGCGCGGTTTCACTCGACAGCCCCGGTGATGCCGTGACCTCCGCTTCAGGAGAGAGCCTGAACATTGGCGAAGGCGACTTTACCGTCTCGGCCTGGATTCGTCCGACCGTGCTCAAGCGCGCCGGCATCGTCGCCCGCGGCGGCTACGACTGGACGCACGGCTGGTATCTCGATATGCCCGACAATAAGGGCGTGTTGCGGCTGGAGACTTTTAGGGCCGACCAGGAGTCGAACGGCGTCGTCGCGTCGCAGCCGGGCGTAATCGTCGAAGGCGCCTGGCAGCACGTGGCCGCCGTGGTGCGGCGCGGCAAGGAGGGAACCCGCCTCTACGTCAACGGCTACCCGGTGGCCAAGGGCGACATCGGCCCGGCCGATCTGGACAACGCCAACCTCGACCTGCACATGGGCCGCATCCCCGCGGGCCCGCAGTTTCGCGGCGACATCGACGAGGTGCGACTGTACCGGCGCGCGCTGGACGAGGCTGAGCTCCAGGCGCTGGTCGAGCCCGGCCGCCGCTTCGCGCTGCCTCCGCCGGAGAAGCCGCAGGATGTCCGGCTGAGCCTGGGCGGACGGCAGTTTTCGGGCAAGCTGGAGCGGCCGGCCTTCCTGGCTGTGCGGCTGGAGGCGGGCGAGCTGCCTGTTCGCGCTGAATATGACGGTGTGCTGGAGCTTGATCGCATCGTCCTGACGCCGCTGCCTGACGCTAACCCGTTGGCGAAACGCTTCTCGACCTTTGAAAAGCGCTCACCCCGGCTCGGGGTCCACGTCGGCCTGCGGCGCGATTGCGGCCACTCCTTCGGACCGGTCGGCGAGCCGCAATCGGTGTCGAACGGTTCGCTCGAACGCTTCGTTTTTGAAGGCGCCATCGCCAATTTCCCGAACCCCCACGTCGAGGCCGACAACGTCAACTATCTAGCGGGCGTCCGCGAGATCGCCGTGCGCAGCGAGTACACCGACGGCCGCGACATGCCGCGCCTGGCGATCAAGTCCGTGGAATTCGAAGGCCCCTACTACGAGACCTGGCCGCCGCCGTCTCATGCGGCCATTTTCATCGACTCTCCCCGCAAAGACGACCCGCCGGCCTACGCGCGCGAAGTCCTGCGCAGCTTCGCCGCCCGCGCCTATCGCCGCCCGCCGTCCACGGAGGAGGTTGCAGCGTTGGCGAGTGTCTTTGACAAGTCCTTCGCCGAGGGGCGCGGCTTCCGAAACAGCGTAAAGGACGCCCTGCAAGTGGCGCTGACCTCGCCGCAGTTCTTGTTCCTGGTGGAGAACAGCCTCTCCCCGGCGCCGGAGCCGCTGGACGACTACGAGCTCGCCTCCAAGCTGTCGTACTTCCTGTGGAACGGCCTTCCGGACGCCCAGACCCTGAAGCTGGCCGCCTCCGGCCGACTGCGCGACAGTCTGGACGCCGAAGTCGACCGCCTGATCGACGACCGGCGGTTCTCGCGGTTCGCGAGCGAGTTTGTTTCCCAGTGGCTCAGCCTCGACAAGCTCGATGTGCTGGAGCCGGACCGCGAAAAGTTCCCCAAGCTGACGCGCGAAGCCCGCACCGAGCTTCGCCGCGAGCCGATCGAGTTGGTGCAACACTTGATTCGCCAAAACCTGCCGGCGCGGAACCTCGTGGATTCGGAGCTCATCCTCGCCAACGAGGTGGTGGCTGACTACTACGGTTTCCCGGAAATGACGGAGAGCGGATTCGAGCTCGCGCCGATCGTACACGGCCGGCCCGAGCTGGGCGGCTTGTTGACGCAGGCGGCCATTCTGGCTGGTCTGTCGGACGGCCGCGAGTCCAACCCGGTCAAGCGCGGGGCATGGGTGGCGCGAAAAATCGTCGCCGAGCCGCCCAATGACCCGCCCCCCAACGTGCCGGCTCTAGACGAAGAGACCGAGGGCCTGACCCTGCGCCAGCGGCTGGAGCAGCACCGCAACCAGCCCGGCTGCATGCAGTGCCACCTTAAGATCGACCCCTGGGGCGTGCCCTTCGAGGAATTCGATGCGGCCGGCCGGCTCAAGACCGAGCCCGTGGATGCCCGCTCAACTCTGCCCGATGAGACCGAGGTCGCCGGGGTCAACGAGCTCAAGCATTACCTCGCCGACGATCGAATTGACCAAGTCGCCTTCAGCGTGTTGAAGCATCTGGTGACCTACGCCAACGGCCGCAGCTTGAGCTACAGCGAGACCCATGCCTTGAAAAACGATGCGAAGGCCTTGCGGGCGGGCGGATACCGCATGCGGGATATGGTTCGATACGTCGTTCGAAGCGACCTTTTTCTTGAGAAGTAGTAGAATGCGAAGCGTCAGCGCCCAGAGGACCGTGATGAAGACTGCCCCATTGATCAACCGCCGAGCTTTCCTTCGAGGAATTGGAGGAGCCGCGCTGGCGCTGCCCGCGCTCGACGCCATGGGCCCGGAAGTAACCGAGCGGGCGCCGCGTCGGTTTTGTGCGATCTACACGGCCAACGGGATGTCCTTGCCGAAGGCGGACCACGGCATCGAGGATTGGCACTGGTTTCCCACCGCCGAGGAGAACGGCGAGTTCGTTTTCGGGAAGTCGACCGAGCCGCTCAAGCCGTTCCGTAACCAGCTCAGCTTCATGGGCGGGTTGCACCATCCCAGCGGCCCGAAGGCCGATCCGCACACCTGCTCGGACATGTGGCTGACCGGGGCGCCGCTGCACAACCCCAAGCCCGGAACGTACAACACCGCCGGGCTGGATCAAGTGATCGCGCTGCACACCAAGCAGTATTGCCGGCAGCCGTCGCTGGTGCTCTCGATCGACGCCGGCACGGGCTTCCTCTCCCGCACGGGCACGATCTCCTACAGCCTGGAAGGCCGTCCGATTCCCGCGGAGAACAATCCGCGCCGAGTTTTTGACCGTTTGTTCCGGGGCGACCGCGGCTCGCTGGACTCCCAGCGGGAAGAGCTCCAGCGCCGCATCAAGCTGGTGGACGCCGTCGTGGAGAGCGCCCGCTCGCTGGATCAACAGCTTGGCAAGTCCGACCGCGAGCGCATGGATCAGTACTTGACATCTCTTGACGAGATGGAGTCGCGGCTGATCGCCTCGGAGCGCTGGATCGACATCCCGCTCAAAGAACAGGACTACTCGCACCTGAATCTGGACGCGACGACGGAGGGCGAGCCGGCGGAATACTACCGCACGATGTTCGACCTGATCGCGCTGGCGTTTGACGCGGACATCACGCGCTCAATCACGTTCATGCTCAACCGCGAGGACGGGATGGGCATCAGCGACACGTTCCCCATCAAGCTGGGGCTGGCGAAGACGCATCACAATCTCTCGCACGCCACCGACAAGGAAGGGCAACTGAATTTCGCCAGGTACGACCTGTTCCTGAGCGAGCAAGTGGCGTATTTCCTGAAGCGAATGAACAGCTATCAGGACCGCAACGGCACGGTGCTGGACAACACGATCGTGCTGTTCGGCAGCGGCGCCAGCACCACGCACAACCCGCTTAACATCCCGACGCTGATCGCCGGCGGCGCCAACATGGGCCTCCGGCACGGCCAATACTGGCGCAAGGACGAGACGCGGATGTCGAACGTCTACCTGAGCATTCTGCACTCGCTGGGCGTGGAGCAGGAGTCGTTCGCCGACAGCACGGGCACGCTGAGCGATTCGATTTTCAAGGTTTGAGGGAAGCTTAAGGGCGGCCGGAAGGCCGCCCAAACCTGGTTTAGATTCGACAGCAGAGGGACAATGCCCACTTCTGCATAGTGTCCTGTCCATGAACCTCGTACACGAGAACCAAGTCATGCAGCGATGCCGCAACGAGCTCGAATCTCGCGTGAAGGGGCGATGCAGCCATTAGCCCCGGGCGTGAGCCCGGGGAAGATCCCTGGTGCTGGAGGCCTCCAGCGCCGCGCCCGCTACGGCGCCTGCATCCGCCGATAGACCTCATAACTCCGCACAAACGGGTCGTTGTTGCGGGTCCAGCCCCAGCGCAGGTTGGGATAGGAATAATCCCAGACCTTTTCATAGCGGGCCGGGTCCAGGCCGACAGCCCTTTCGTTGCGGGGGTCCCACAGGACGTACCAGTCCGCGTCGGCGGCGTCGTCGAACTGGTCGTCCGGGATGCGGCCCCGGAACTTCTGGTTGTGCGGCGCGGTCGCGTCCAACAGCCCCACCCAGCGGATTTCGGGGAAATAGAAGTACAGCGCCATGCCCTTGACGTTGCGCAGGAACGCCACCCGGTCGCCCGGTTGGATGTTTTCCGCAAAAAAGTCCATCAGCGGGCCGTTATAGGAGCGGTCCGCCAGGAACTGCCGGGGCACGACCTCGTCGGTGCCGCCGAAGCCCACATCCAGCGGCGACCACAGCGCGACCACGACCAACGTCGCCGCGCCCGCCGCCGGATGGACCCGCCGGCCGATCGCCACCGCCGCCATGGCCGTGAACAGCAGCACCGGGGGCAAGAGCTGGTAGTAGTGGCGCGTGGTCGCCTTATCGCGACCGGCGCCGATGGTGATGAGCGGCGCCAGCAGCAGGATCAGCATCGCCGGCAACCCCAGCCGCATCGCCAAGCTGCGGCGTTCCCCGGCGTCCCGCCACAGCATCGCCATCGAGGCCGGAACCGTCAAGCAAAGCAGAACCCACAGCACGAACATCGGGCGAGGCGCGTCGGTCAGGGCCCGATAGGGCAGGAACGCTCCCACTGCGACGCATCCCAGGCCGCACGCCCCGACCAGCAGCGTCGGCAACCGCAGCCTGCCCTCTTGTCGCGCCGCCCAGAAAGCCGCCGGCAGCACCAGCAGCCAAGGCGTCATGCGCCACAGCTCCTGTCCGCGGCTGACGAACGTGCGCTGGTAGACGTCCCAGAGCGGGACCGGCTGGGCCGGCGGCCAGCTCCCGGCGAACTCGGCGTGCAACAGGAAAAACTCCGGCAACACGACCGCCGCCATGCCCGCGCACAGCAGGCAGAAGCGGCGGATGAACGCCGGGTCGCGCTGGTGGAGGATAAACAACCCTAGCGCCGTCCAAACCGTCACAAAGCTCACGTAGTTAGAGAAGTAGATCAAGAAGCCGATGGCCGCCAGTCGGACGAAAAAGCCCCGAGTCGCGGCCCGGGCGGGCTCGCGCAGGTAGTGGCCGAGCTCCAGCAGCAGCCATGTGGTAGCCAAGATGACCAGGATGTAATAGCGGCAGTGCCGCGCCGCATGTAGAAACGGAAACGACATGACCGCCACCAGAGGCGGCGCCAGCGCCCACGCCGAGCGTCCCCACAGCAGCACCCCGAGCCGCCAGAACAGCCAGAGCGTGACGGCGCCCAACAGCGCAAACGGCCCCCGCGCCGTCCACTCGTTCACGCCGAAAAGCTTGAACGACAGCGCCGCGACGTAGAACTGCAAGTAGCCCTGCATCGCCGGCAGCAGCTTGGAGTTCAGATCGTGACCGTCGGCCGCCTGCACCAGGAGCTGCTGTTGGTCGAAGTCGTAGACCCAGGGTGTGAGCGACCCCTGCGTGACCATCAGGCGCGCCCAAACAGCGGTGGTCCCTTCGTCGCGCCAGATCTCGGAGCCGTCCAGCCGCCAAAACAACAGGAATGCCGAAACCAGTACCAGCAGGGTAGCCAGGGCGCGCCGCATCAAGGGCCTAGGATAACCCGATCGGCCCCTCTGCTCGGCGCAGTCTCGTAACCCGCTGGAAACAAGAGGCTCTAGGGCGTCCGCCGGAGCGCGTCGATCGGGCGGATCCGCTAAACTGGTGACGATGGACAGACGAGGATTCCTGAGCGCGTCGGCGGCTTCCTTGGCCGCGGGCGCCGCTTCCGCGGCCGAGGCCGGCGGCAACCAATACTACGAGCTGCGCGAATACAAGCTGCGCAATAGCAAGGCGCAGCAGTCGCGCCGACTGCTGGAGTTCCTGGAGCAGGCCCACCTGCCGATGACCAAGCGAGTCGGCGTGGCCGCCGCCGGGTACTTCTCGGTGTATCTGGGCGAGGAGAGCCCGCGCATCTACACGGTGCTGGCCTACAACTCGCTGGCTCACATGCAGGAGGTCGTCGAGGCCAAGTTGGCCGACAAAGCCTGGATGAAGGCGTCGGACGAGATCGGCGCCGACCCGAACCCGACTTTCGACCGCGTCAGCAGCCGTCTGCTGCGAGCCTTTGACGGCATCAAGCGGCTGGAGGTCCCGGCCGTCGCCGCCGACAAGCCGGCCCGGTTTTTCGACTTGCGCACCTATCAGGCGGAGACCTTCCGCGATGTGCGCGAGAAGATCAACATGTTCAACACCGAGGAGATCGCGATCTTTCGCAAGACCGGCATCAACCCGGTGCTCTTTGGCGAGACCGTAATCGGCGACAAGATGCCGAACCTCACCTACTTGGTCTGGTACGACGACGAAGCCGCTCGGGCCAAGGCCTGGGAGGCTTTCCTGGCGCACCCGGACTGGATCCGCATTCGCTCGAAGCCGGGCTGGGGCAACGACGACATTGTGGCCGACGTGGGCAATACGCACCTGAGGCCGCTGTCGTTTTCGCCGATCCGGTAGAGATACGCGCGGCCAGGCCGCGACCGGTGGCCGCTATGGCTTGGTCAGGAAGAGCTGTCGAGGGGTCTGGGGCATACTGACGGCAAGACGGTCGCCGATCGCGCCGATCAAGGTTGGGGTGTTCGGTCCGTGTTCCCAACCGGGCGTCGGCTTCCAGGATTGCTCCTGGAGATTCAGCTCATGGAGGCCGCCCGGCCGATCCTTTCCAAATCCCCAGGCGAACACTCGGCCCGCCGCCGCGGCCAGCCGCAGAGCTTGAAAGTCGGGCAGCTCGACCCTACGACGCACTGAGTTTCCCCGCACCTCGACCCACTCGCTGGTTTGGGCCGCCCAGATCCCCACGCCGCCCTCGAAGGGCAGCAAGTGCGTAATCCCGCCTTCGCCTGTCGCCAGAGCGGGAGAGAGCCCTGCGGGATAGAGCCGCCGCGGCAAGGCTTCGCCGCGTTGGTCGCCGTCCAGACTGTAGCGGCGAATCATGGCCCCATCATCAGGCGGATCGCCAAACAGCCAGACTTGACCGTCGCCTCCGACCGTGATGTGGCGTGGCAGATACGGATCCGTGCGGACGAAGCGCGTCATCGCCCCCGCCGCATCGAAGACGCCGAACCCGCGCGCAATGCCTTCAGCTCCCGCCAGGGCGGAACCTGCCGCCACCGCTCCGCCGCCTGCGACAGCGACCACTCCGACGACGGCAACCTGCGGCGAGTGGTTGACGATCAGGCTTGCCCGAAAACGCCAAGTCCCGTTGGACGCCAAGATGCTGAAATGCGGATCGGCGTCCCGCAGCAACGGTCCGCCCGTGAACCACGCCGCGATGCCGTGATCGCCGATCGAGATGCGGTGTGACGACAGAATAAGCTCCGGCGGCAGCGTGGCCCAAGGAGCGAGGTCCCGACCGCCGAGCGGCGCGCATCCAGCCAAGGCAAGGAAAGTTCGCCGGAGCATTCTGGGTATATCGACGCACGAGCGGCCCCCCGCGCGCAGAAAAGTTTCAGTACGACTGCAAGATCAAGCACTTCAGGTAGTGCGTCTCAGGGATGGTGAGCACGATCGGGTGGTCCCGCGCCTGGGTGCGACGCTCCACTACGCGCAGCCGCTTGCCCGCATCGAGCGCCGCCTCGGCTACCACGCTAAGCAAGTCGGCCTCGGAGAAATGGTGCGAGCAGCTCGAGGTGACCAGAAAGCCGTCCTTGTCGAGCAGCTTCAAGGCCTTCAGGTTGATCTCCTTGTAAGCGCGACCGGCCGACTCGATATGCTTGCGCGATTTGGCGAAGGCCGGCGGGTCGAGCACGATCGTCTGAAAGACCTTTTTGCCACGCTCGTAGTCCGAGAGCAGGTCGAACACCTTGGCCTGCTTGGTGCGCACGTTCTCAATGCCATTGCGGTGGACGTTGGAGCGCACCGCGGCCAGGGCGGCCTCGGAGCTGTCGACGGCTTCCACCGAATCGCACTTTTTGGCGAGGTGCAACGCGAAGCCGCCCTGGTAACAGAAGGCGTCCAGTGCGGCCCCGCGCGCATACTCGGCGGCTGCGCGATAGTTCTCACGCTGGTCGAGGAAGAAGCCGGTCTTCTGGCCGCCGGGCAGGTCGAGCGCGAAGGTCACGCCGTTCATCGTGATCTCGAGCGCGTCGGGCTCTTCGCCGGCCAGAGGGCCGGTGACTTGCTCCAGGCCCTCGTGCCCGCGCGAGCCCGTGTCGTTGCGCTCGTAGATCCCGCGCGGCTGGTAAAGCTCTTCCAGGGCGGCGACGACGGCCGACTTCGCCACGTCCATGCCCTGCGTCAGCGTTTGGATGGAGAAGAAGTCGCGGTAGCGGTCGATGATGAGGCCGGGCAGCAGGTCGGCTTCGGCATGGACCAGCCGGTAGGAATCGGTATCCGAGACGACGAGGTCGCGGTAAGTTTGCGCACGCTTGATCAATCGGCGAAAGAAGCCCTGGTCGGTGAGCTGGGTCTCATAGGGCAGCATCCGCAGGGCGATGGTCGACGCCGTGCTGGCGTGCGCCCAGCCGAGCCGCACGTTGCGGCCGTCGAGCACGCGCACGACCTCGCCAGGAACAAGGTCCGTCGCGCCGAGCAGGTCGCTGCGGTAGACCCAGGGGTGGCCGTCCTGGATGCGTTGCGCGCCCTTGCGCTGGATGCGGACGTCTTTCATGTTGTCTTCCTAACGTTGTGGCGCCCGGCCGCACCGACAGTTGGCGCTCAGGGTTCCTCTACCAAGTGTGATGCAAACGAAAACAAAGAACACCGTGACCGTGCTGACAACCGCGCTCCTTCTGTCCGCTGGAGCAGCCGGCGCCGCCGCGGTTCCGGTCGCCTGCGAGGATAGGGCTCCCCCGCGGAATCCGAGACCTGGGACTACGTCGGCGAGGCCTCCGAGCTGTTTGAAGTGACGGAGCGGCGAGCCCGGCGCATTCAGCGCGTGGTGAAGCCTCGGCAGCAAGCGGTGATCGACCGCATCCAGGAACGCGCCTCAAACCTTGGCGAGCTAACCAACCACTCGATCGCGGAGCTCAATGAGCGCCTGCCGGCGAGGTGGATCCTGTCTGAGTACGCTGCAGGGGTTGACCGGATCTACAACGAGGCGGTGGCGCTCGAAGCCGCAACCATGCCCTTGGGCGCTTTCGAGAGCTCCGACTCACCCACACAGCAGCGAACCCAAGGGCGGGACGGCCTTTTCGCTGTTTACAGGGACTTCAAGTAGGCCGCGATCGCCTCGGCGTCCGCGCGCGACAGCCGGAACTGCGGCATGGGGCCCATCGGCTGACGGCCGTTGGGGCGCTTGCCGTTCATCAGCAGGTAGACGAAATCCTTTTCGCTCCAGCCCGGCAGACGGATCAGCGCCGGCGCCCGGCTGGCCCACTTCGGTCCGCTCGGATAGGGGCTGGCGAAGGGCATCGCGTTGCCCGTAAAGTGCTGACCCTCAACCAGGTCTCCGGTGCGGTCGTGCGGCGAATGGCACTGCACGCACATGGAGACGTAGTTGGCCAGGTAGCGGCCCCGCTCCAACTGCTCGGTGGGAGCCGATTCAAACACTTCCGCCGGGGCGGCGGCCGCAAAAAGAGCCGCGAAAAGGGTGAGAGTAAGCAAGCGCATCGACGTTAGCCTCAGGGGTGATTCTTCATTGTAGAAAAAGCCGCGCCCCTCGCGTCACTTCACCATGCCGAGCTGTTTGAGCTTTTGGCCCATGCCGGGCTCTTCCAGCTCAATCATGGAGAAGCGGTGCAGAATCGCTCCATCCTCCACGGCGGCCGCGTACGGCACGTCGGTGAACGGGAAGGTCTCCTTGAGTAGGTCCAGATCCGAGGAGAGCTTGACCTTGCCGGCGAGCCCGGCGTCTTGCAGAAAGCCGTCGGCGAGATCGGGGTCCTGCGTCGGGATGACGATGAAGTCGCCGCTGAATTCGTACTTTGACAGCGCCAAGCCCACGTCCAGGCAGTGCAGGCAGGTCGGGTTGAAGAAGTAGAGCAGCTTGCGGCCCTGGCGCAGATTGTAGCGCTCGCCTTGCACCTGGATCGTGGCGGGAACCTCGCCGCCGGGCGCCGGGCCGAGCTTATCCCAACCCAGCGCCAGCGCCGACAGCGCCGCGACGGCGATCATCAACCCCTTGAGCTGATGCAGCGCCCCCATCCGAGGCGCAAACCAAGCCGCAATCAGCGACACCGCGACCATCGCCCCGTCGCTCCAGAAGAACAACGGGCCGACGGCGCGCTCGATCCAAGGGAAGCAGGAGCAGTCCGCGCCACGCAAGGCTTCGTAGTTGACTCCGACGTAGACCATGAAGACCAGCAGCAGAAGGGTGGAGAACAGCCCGCCCAGTCGCCGCCACGCCGGACGCAGCAGCAGCACGCCCGCGAACAGCTCGCCGGCGGCCACCGCCAACGTGGCGGGCAGCGTCAATGCGGCGGGAACGAGCAACTGGTTGAGCTTGACCTGGAAGCCGCTGATGTCGCTGAGCTTCCACAGCCCCGCCACCAGCCACAACGCCGCCATTAGGGCGGCCGCGGTCCAACCGGCGATATTCTTCCAGCCTTCCGGCTTTGCGTGCTCTCCGGTCATTCTCTGTTCCTAGTCGGATGGACGCGCCCGGAGGCGCTTGGTAAGCCTTTGAGTATATCCTTTCGTCATGCCCTCGCCGCTGGATCTTTCGCCGCGCTGGGCTTTGCTGGCGGATGATCTTTCCGGCGCCTGCGACTCGGCCGTGGCCTTTGCCCGAGCTGGTTTTCGGACGCGGTTTGAGCTTGGCGCGCCGAGGCCGGGGGCCGTCGCCGAGCTGACGGCTTTTTCGACCGAGACCCGCGAATCAACGCCCCAGGAAGCCGCGGTCGCAGTAATGGACGCTTGCCGCTCGATTGAGGCTGCCGGGCTGAATCTGATCTACAAGAAAATCGATTCCGTGCTGCGCGGGCCGGTGGACGCGGAGATTGCCGCCACCCTGGCCGCGACGAACTTCCACGCGGCGGTTGTCTGTCCGGCATTTCCGTCGCAAGGAAGGCAGGTGCGCGGCGGGCGGTTGCTGGTCCACGGCGAGGAGCGCGGACCTGTTCCGTCCGGCGAGAGAATCGAGGCGCGCGACGCCCTGACTGACGACGATCTGGACCGGCTGGCGGCGGAGCTGCTCCAGCGGCCGGAAGTCTTGGCCGTGGGCTCGGGAGGACTAGCGGCGGCCTGGGCGCGGGCCCTGGGGGCGGCGTGGGGTTGGAAGCCGCTGGACGCTCGGCCGCCGCGGTCGGAGAAGCCTGTCGCCCTGTGGGTGGGCTCGGAGCACCCAGCGACTCTCGCGCAAATCGAGCGCCTGGAGGCGAGCGCGACGCCGCATCGGCTGGTGCGTGTGGATATGCGCCAAGCGCGTACCGACGTGACGCCATTGGCGGCTGAGATGGAACGGCGCGAGCTGGGCGCATTGGTCCTGTGCGGCGGCGCAACGGCCCGGCGCCTTCTGGCAGCGCTGGGCGCTGAGGCCATCGAGGTTCGCGGCGAGGCCTGTCCGGGCGCTCCTTGGGGTACGATCAGGGCAGGGATCGCCGACGGCTTGACGGTGGTGACGAAGTCGGGCGGCTTTGGCGGTCCGGAGACGTTCGTCGAGATCGTCGAAGCGATCCAGCACAAGTCGACCCCATGAGCAAAAAGCCCCGCATCGCAATCAGCCTCGGAGACCCTGCCGGCGTCGGCCCCGAAGTCGCCCTAAAGGCCCTCGCCGACCCCGATGTCGCGGGCTTGGCCGACTATCTGGTGGTCGGCGATCAGTCGGTGATTGATGACACGGCCCGTTGGCTGGGCCTGGCTCGGCCGGCGGCCACGATCGTTGACCTGGGGCTGGTGCGAGACACGGATTTCGAGACGGGCCGGATCTCTGGCGCCTGCGGCAAGGCCGCCGTGGAATACGTCCGGCGCGCCGCCGAGCTGTGCCTGGCGGGCGAAGCGGACGCCATGACGACGGCGCCAGTCAATAAGGAGGCTGTGACGCTAAGCGGCATGTCCTTTACAGGGCATACGGAATTCATCGCCGAGGTGACCGGCGCGCGAGACTCGCGGATGCTGTTGGTGAACGACCGGCTTCGGGTGGTGCATGTGACGACGCACGTCTCGCTGCGGCAGGCCTGCGACGCCACGGCGGAGCGAATTGTGCGGACGCTGGAGCTGGCTTCGGAGGCGCTGGGCTGGCTGGGCTTTCCCGAAGGACGGATCGCGGTCTGCGGGCTGAATCCGCACGCCGGCGAGCACGGGCTTTTTGGTCCGGAAGACGAGGCTGTGATCGTCCCGGCGGTGAAGACCGCGCTGGAACAAGGGATCAACTGCGAAGGACCGGTGCCGGCCGATACGGTGTTCTTGAAAGCCTCGCGGGGGCAGTATCAGATGGTGGTGGCGATGTACCACGACCAGGGACACATCCCGGTGAAGCTGCTGGACTTCGAGCGCACGGTGAACGTGACGCTGGGGCTGCCGATCATCCGCACCTCGGTCGATCACGGCACGGCGTTCGACATCGCGGGCCAGGATAAGGCGGACGCGACGAACATGAAGGCGGCCCTGCGGCTGGCGGCGACAATGGCGAGCAACCGCCGCGCCGGCGATGCTATTCTATAAAGCGTCCCACCCCGCGCTGGAGTGGCGGAATTGGCAGACGCACTGGACTCAAAATCCAGCGGGATTCACTTCCCATGTGGGTTCGACCCCCACCTCCAGCACCAACCCAAACGCCTTTAGTTGTCCCCGCCCGTCACGACGGCCACGATCGCAACCGCCACTCCGGCGGCGACCAGGGCCTTCATCTTGGGTCCAAAGCGCTTGGGGCCGAACTTCCATTTTCGCGGCGTCTCCGTTTGTCCGGTGAACGCGTTGGTCTGAGGAATCTCGGTGACGGCCGAGGCGCCGGCCGCCTCCGCCTGCACCGCAATGGCAAAGGGGCCTGGGTAGGTGTTCGGCAGCATATAGGTCGCCGTGGCGCGACCTTCTTCGTCGGTGTTGACGACGATCTCGCGCGTGGCGCCGTAGAAAGTGGCGCTTGGACCGGCCGCCGGGGTTCGGAAGCTGACCTTGGCGCCGGCCACGGGCCGGCCCTGGCCGTCGCGCACCTCCACCACCGGCGACTCCGCCGCGGCGGGGGCAATGCTGTTGGTCGCGCCCTGGCCGGAGACCACGTCGATCCGTAAGCCCTCTTGCGAATACAACCCTGCCGGCAACAGCAATAGCGTGGCAAGCAGCGCGGCGGAGGGGTGGCGGAGCGATTGTCGCATCTTCATCTATCGTACGAGACCTTGCCGGTTAGGCGGGGCGTTTGCGGACGAGGTTACAGCCCGGCAGTCGGGACCGATTCGGACGGCTAAGGCGAATTCCGAAACAGAATGCTACGAAGCGCGGAGAGTGGTACGACTCGCTTCTGTCGTTCCGTATCGATGAGGGAGCGCGCCTACGTCCCCCGTTCCAGCAAGGCGCGGACTCCCTACTGGTCGAGCTATGAAAACAACCCTGGCGCTTTTTCGCGCGGCCGCGCTGATCCGGCGCGTCAGCCCGTGGCTCTTGTTGACGGCCTCGGTCGGGGCGCAGAGCGTCGGGCAGCCGCCGGTGGAGGCTTGCAAGCCGGGCGACTTCACCGTCATCGGCTTCCCGGACGAGTTCGGGCCGCGCCAGACGCCGAGCTTCGACATCCTCATCGACGACCGGTTCCAGAACAACTTCCTGACCAAGGAGGACATCTGGATCCCCGTCATCAATGGCGCGGTTGAAAAGTGGAACAACATTAGCGGCTCGAAGTGGCGCTATATCAACGCGGGTCTGACGTCGGCCCCGGCCGACCCCAACGATAACCGCGTGACGATCTCAGCTTGTGGCGGGCTGTTTAGCTGCCCCGACCAGGGACCGCCTGATCCGCCTCGCGGGCCGGGCGGGGACGTATTGGACTTCTTTCCCGTGTTTCAGTCCGTGGTGGCGGTGGCGCTGATTTACGAGGATTTCACTCCTGGCCGCGCGATCCGCAATTCCGACATCTTCTTCAATCCGGTGATCCCCTTTGCGGTTGACCCCGATGGCGGCCAGGTGGATTTTGAGACGGTGCTGCTCCACGAGCTTGGGCACGCGTTGGGCCTGGATCACAACGACAACTGCACCTCGCGGGCCACGGTGATGGAGGCTGTCGTCGGACTCAATGACCGCAAACGGAACCTCTCGTCCGAAGAGCACGAAGGCGTCCGATTCCTTTACCCGGCCGACGACCGGCCGTCGATCCGGCTCAAGGAGAACGAGCGACGGCTGGAGTTTCGCGCCCAGGTCGGGCAGTATCCGCCGTTCGGGCAGGACGTGTCGATCTACGGGCTGCGCTTTCGCCGGTGGACAGCCGCGGCGAACCAGCCCTGGGTGAGGATTGAGCCGCCGAATGGCCGATTCCACTCGCTCGACGAGATCGAGATCGGCGTTGACCATGCGGGTCTGGCGCCGGGAAATTACCAAGCGACCGTGTCGCTGTCGGATGAGCGCCATCCCGGGCCGTCCGCCACGCTGACTGTGGCGCTGACGGTGAGCGCGTCGCCCCCAGGCGAGGACATGCTGCCGCTGCTGACCTCGCAGGGCGTCGTCAACGCCGCCAATCCGCTGTCGAACCGGCTCTCGCCCGGCTCGCTAATTTCCCTCTACGGCCAAAACCTCTCGTCCGCGACGGTGCAGGCGGAGGGCTTCCCGCTGCCCACGCGGCTGGCCGGTTCGGAAGTGATCATTAACGGCGCGCGGGCGCCGCTGCTCTACGTTTCGCCGGGGCAAATTAACGCCATCGTGCCGTCGGAGACCTACGCCGGCCGCGGCGCCGCCATTGTGCGCAACGGCCTGGGGCAGAATCGCGGGACGCCGTTTGACCTGGTGGACGCGGCGCCGGAGATCTTCTTGCAAGCTGACGGACGACGCGCGATCGCGATCAACCCGGATGGAGCTTTGAATTCGCCCAACAACCCGGCGGCTCCGGGCCAGGTGGTGACGATCTACTTTACGGGCCAGGGGCCCACCACGCCACACGTCCCCAGCGGGCGTCCCGCGCCCAGCGACGAGCTGGCGCGGGTGGCGCTCGAGTCGCGCGTGATTGTCGCCGGCCGCGAGGCGAATGTGCCTTACCTGGGGCTGACGCCCGGATTCGCCGGGCTGGCGCAGGCCAACGTGGAGATCCCTCAGGGCGTTTTTGGCGAGCTGCCGGTGCGCATCGAGATTGGCGGGCGGGTCAGCGAGCCCGGATTTGTGACGGTTCGCTAAAGGCGACGAGGAAACGAGAATGCGGAACTGGCTCATCATCGCGATTTTGACGGCGGCCTGGTCGGTCCCCTCGCAGGCGTCCACGGTGTTGCCCGTGGACTTTCAGCAGCTCAGCCGAATGGCCCGACACGTGGTCAGCGGTACGGTCACCGGGGTCAAAGCCGAGGAAGACTCCAACGGCTACATCTACTCCAACATCACCATCCAGGTCCGCCGCGCGGCCCCGGTGCAGCTCCAGGGCAGGGAATACACCTTTCGGATGTTGGGCGGCGAGACGAGCAGTAAGCGGCTGCTGATCCAAGGCATGCCGCGCTTCCAGGTGGGCGATAAGGTGGCGCTGTTCCTCAATGACAAGCCGTCGGAGGTTTTTGGCCCGACCGTGGGTTTGTGGCAGGGCGTGTTTTTCGTTGAGACCGACCCGACGACGGGCCAGGACGTGATCCTCAACGCCGACCGACAGCCGATTCTGTCCGTGCGGGAGAATAATCTAGTGCGCGGCCAGCCTTTGCCGAAGGGCGGCCTCGGAGCCCGAGTGCTGGCGGGCGGCGAAGGCCCGGCGCCGCTGACGGCGGACCGCTTTTTTGACGAAGTGCGGCTGCGACGGGGCGAGTAGCGCAAGCGCCCACGCCTGCCGCCTCGACCCCCAGATCGAGGCCCGTGAATTGCACCCGGAAGGTCGGCTTCCCAGCCGAAGTTCGAGGGAGTGATCGGGTCGATCCCTGACGCGACGGCTCTATACGCCCGAATCGAAAGGCCGCCGTGGGAAGCGGCTTGGCTGGAGCTCGACAATATTGAGTTGAAGAAAGTTTGCCGCCTTACCGCTGGAAGAAGAACCGCTCGGCCGTCGTGACCAGGATCGCTTCCTTGTCCGACGCGCTCAAGAACTCCGCGCGGTCGCGGATCAGCTCCAGGGAAGCCGCGTAGGTATGCGCCTCCTGCACCTGGTAGGGGCAATCGGTCTCCCACATGCAGCGTTCCGGCCCAAAGGCGCCGACCACCCGCTCGATTAGCGGCAGCAGGTCCGTATACGGCGGTCCCTCGCTCGACAGCGCGTAAAACGCCCCCACCTTGAGCAGGATCTTAGGATGTTTGGCCAGTCCGCAGAGCGTCTCAATCGCCGCGGAGTCCGGCGGGCCGCCGGCGCCGATGCGGGCGATGTGATCAATAATCACCGGCGTTTCCGGGTATTTTTCGCTCATGCGGCCGATCTCGGGCAGGTGCTCGGGGCCGACCAGAAAGCTTGGCGCCAGATTGTGCTCGGCGCCGGTTTTGTAAATGTCGTCGAAGGTCGGGTGATCCATCCACTGCTCCGCCCCGTCGCGGCTGTACTGATTGCCGACCAGCCGGAACGCGTAAACGCGCTTGGCGGCGAGCTCCAGCATTGTCTCGGTGGGGCGGGCGCCGTTGGCCGTCACGTTGAGCAACAGCCCGGTGCCCGCGAAATTCTCCGGAAACCGCTCCATCGCGTCGAGCATGTAGCGGTGGTCGTCCTCGTAGAACGACATTTGGATCAGGTTGATCCGCTCCACGCCCAGCGGCTTGCAGTGCGCGAACAGCTCCTCGGGGGTGAAGCTCGGCGGCTTCATCTGCGAGGGGTCGCGCCCGGCGGGCAGCGGAAAGGCCGCCGTGTCGGCGGTCCACACATGGACATGGCCGTCGATAATGCGGCCGGCGAGCGGATCGGCCGCCTGGGCGGGCTCGGGCTTCGGCTCGGAGGCGCATGCCGCCAGCGCGGCGGCTCCGGTTGCGGCCGTCAGCCAGTCGCGACGAGTCATCGTTTGCCTCCCAGGGTCTTGGCGGCCTCCATCGGAAAGTCGGTGCAGATGGCGTCCAGCCCGGCGGCGCGGGCGGCTTTCCAGCGATCAGGCTGATTCTTTTGCAGGTAGATGATGGTCTTCTTGCCCGCGTTGCGAGTGGCGTCGATCTCGGCGCGGGTCGGGTCATAGCCGTTGTCGGCGGCGCTGATCCAGATCCACTCCGCGCCCTGCCGCGCGGTCTGCGAAGCGAGCTCGGCGGCGTCCACGGCGCGCCGGCAGACCGGGAACGCCGAGTCAGCGGCCTTGTAGCGCGCCAGCGAATCCTCGTCCATGCCAAACGCAAACACGCGGTCCATCATGCCGAACCGCTTGACCAGCGCCACGACTTTCTCCTCAATGCCGGGCGAGATCTCCTTCATGTTGATGGCGATGTGGACGGCCTTGGCTTTGTCCTTGGCCTGGATCATCGCCAAGACTTGCTCAAACGTCGGGATGCGCTGGTCGGCGAATTTCTTGTCGTACCAGGAGCCGGCGTCGAGTTTCTTGAGCTCGGCGAGCGGCGTTTGGGTCACGCGGCCGGTTCCGTTGGTGGTGCGGTCGAGCGTGCCGTCGTGGATGACCACCGGCACGCCGTCGCTGGAGAGGTAGACATCGAGCTCAATGCTCAGACCGCGCTTCACGCAGGCCTCAAACGCGGCCATGGTGTTCTCCGGCGCCACCGCGTGCAGCCCGCGGTGGGCGAAGACGAGGGGCTGGGCGATCGCGGCCGCGCACAGCAGGGCGGAGAGCGCGGACAGACGCAGAAGCATTCGCATGGCCCTATGCTAACCCGAGCGCGGCGGACTATTGTTGCTGTTCGAACACGGCGCTGAGCAACTCCGTGGCGCGCTCCCAGAGCGGGCGCTTTTTCCACGCGTCGTAGCTGACGGAGTGGCTGTGCCGCAGATCAAGTTGAAAAGAGCTTTCGAGATCCGCGGCGAAGTCACGGTCGAAGACCACGGTATTGATCTCGTCGTTGATGCCAAAGGAGCGCGGGTCAAAGTTCGTGGAGCCGACCACGCTCCAGACGCCGTCGACCACCATCGTCTTGGCGTGCATCATCGCCAAATCGTACTCGTGAATCCGCGCTCCGGCCCGCAACAGCTCGCCGTAGTGCCGGCGGCTGCAACGGCGGGTGAAGAACGGCACCGAGTGACGGCCCGGAACCAGCACATCGACCTGCACGCCGCGCTCACGCATGGCGCGAACCAACTCCTCCCTCGCCGAAGCGTTAGGTAGAAAGTACGGCGTGGCGATGTGGATGCGCTCGCGGGCGTTGTGGATCAAGTGCCGGAAAAGTACCCGCGCACGGGTGGCGCCGCCCTGGGTGGGCGAGCTGTTGACGGTCATCGCCGGCACGCCGTCGGCGTTGAACGGCAGCGGGAAATCCGACTCGCGTCCCAGGAGCTCGCCCGTGGTCGCCAGCCAGTTTTCGGCGAAGGCCGCCTGCAAGCCCGCCACGGCGCCGCCGCTGAAGAAGAACACCGAATCCCGCCAGGGCGGATGGCCGTCTCGGCCGCGATCCCAGTACTCGTCCACGCCGGCTCCGCCCATGAAGGCCGAGCGGCCGTCGAGGATCAGCAGGTTCTGATGATTGCGGTGGTTCATGTGCGGCCAGCTGTTCCAGCGGATCGCGTGGTAGAAACACAGCCGTCCGCCGGCGCGCGTCACGGCGTCAAACCGGCGGCGGGGCATGCGGAAGCTGCCGAAAGCGTCCAGCAACACGCGCACCTCCACCCCGGCGGCGGCGCGTTCGGCCAATGCTTCAATAAAGCGGTCCGCGATTGGACTAGGCTTGAAGATATAGGCGCACAGATGGATCGATTGCCGAGCGTCGCGGATCGCCTGGAGCTGCGCTCGATAGAACGCTTGGCCGTCGATGTGGATCTCGGCCGTGGCCGCGCGGTGAACGGGGGTGTCCAGCATGGCGCTGAGCAGGTCGATAAACCGCTCGACTGTAAGGTCTTTGTTGCTGGGGCCCAGGACGCGGGAGCGAGGAGCGGGACCGGCCAGCGCCGCCGCCAGGCGCGACAGCTCCAGCACCGTCAGTAGGCCGATGAGTATCCAAACAATGATCTCCATGGAACCTACAGCCGGCGCGTCCATTCTATCCGCTCTCGGCGGCGCCGAGGAGGCCGAAGCTTGCGCCTGCGCGTAATGACCTACAACATCCACCGCGCAATCGGGCTGGATCGGCGATTTCGGCTGGACCGCGTCGGCGACATCATCGCCCACCACGACCCCGATATCGTGCTTTTGCAAGAAGTCGACGACGGTGCGCCTCGGTCGAGGCGCTTGGACCTCGCCGACGAGCTCGCGAGCCGTCAGGGCTACCCCTACAAGGCCGTGGGCCTGAACGTGGCGCTGCGCAAAGGCCGCTATGGGAACGCCACACTGAGCCGCTTCCCCATCTTGCGCGAGCGCAACATCGACCTCACCATCGACACGCGCAAGCGGCGCGGCTGCCAGCACACCACCATCGAGGTGCAGCGTCCCGGGACCAAGACGCACCACTTGGAGGTCTTTAACCTGCACCTGGGCCTGTCGGCGCAGGAGCGGGCGCGGCAGACGGGCGAGCTGGTGCGCTCCAAGGAGTTTCGGGATCTCGACGAGCGCCAGGCCTGCATCGTGGGCGGCGATTTCAACGACTGGCGCCTGTTGCTACACCCGATTTTCATGGAGATCCTGCGCTTTCAGAGCGTCACCCACGCCGCGGACGAATACTCCACCAAGCTGCCGACTTTTCCCTCGTTTTCGCCGCGAGGGGGACTGGACCGGCTCTACCATCGCGGGCCGCTGCGGCTGGTCGAGGCCTGCACCTGCCCGTTGGTCTCCGCCAAGGTGGCCAGCGACCACCTGCCGGTCGTGGCGGAATTTGATCTACACGGATAAGGCGTCGGCGATTCGCGCGAATTCACGGTTTCTGCTGTAGAATGTCGGCAACCGCTCATGAATCCGAATCCTGCCACCAATCTTCCCGGCGGCTTGCATCGCCGAAATTTCCTGCGAGTCGGGTCGTTGGGACTGCTCGGCTTGACGCAGCTTGACCCGCTTGCCGCCGCTCCCGCGGACTTCAGCGTCATCTGGATCAACTTGGTCGGCGGGCCGAGCCAGCTTGACACCTTCGACCCCAAACCCGAGGCGCCATCGGGCGTTCGCGGGCCGTTTCGGGCCATTTCAACCAACGTGGACGGGGTCCGCATCAGCGAATTGTTCCCGCGGTTGGCTCGGCGCGCCGACCGTTACGCCATCCTGCGGACCATCCATCACGACGGCTCGGCGGTGCATGACGCGGGCCATCAGCTCATGCAGACCGGCCGGTTTTTCCGCAACGGGGAGCGCTCGCCGAACATTCTGTGCTCCCTGAGCAGCGTCCTGGGCGCCGAGCCGCCCGTCATGCTGCCCGGCCCCATCGGCGCCACCGGCGGCGCCATGCCGCACGGGCTGGACGCGGGCTGCTTGGGCGCGGCTCGTGATCCGCTGGCCCCGGCGGTCGACGGGCGCGGCCTGCGGCCCTGGCGCGAAGGCGCTTTGGCTTGCGAGGAGGGCTCGGCCTGTGTGGACCCGCCGGCGCTTGATTTGAGCTTGGAGGCTGAGGCGCGAACCCGCTACGGGGCCAACCGCTTCGGCGACAGTTGCCTGCGGGCCGCGCGCCTGACCGCCGCCGGGCGCAGGTTTGTCACCGTCAACATGTTCGAGACGGTTTTTGATGAGATCACCTGGGACATCCACGGCTCGGCGCCGTTTACTCCGATCGAAGCCTACGCCGAAAAGGTCGGCCCGATGCTCGACATCGCGCTCGCCGGGCTACTGGACGACCTTTCGCGTGATGGCAGGCTGGAGCGGACGCTGGTGGTAGCGGCCGGAGAATTTGGGCGCACCCCGCGCATCAACCCCGTCGGCGGACGCGACCATTGGACGCGTTGCTGGTCGATTCTGATGGCGGGCGGCGGCGTGCGCGGCGGGCGGATTGTCGGCGAGTCCGACGCCTGGGCCGCCGAGCCGCGCGAGCGGCCGATTCAGCCGGCCGAGGTGGCGGCTACCATCTGCCATGCGGCGGGCCTTTCTCCGGCAGCGACGGCGCGCGCCGAGGACGGCCGGGAGATCAGGCTCGTGGATGAAGGCGTGGAACCGATTCACGAGTTGTTTTCCGCGTAGGCGGACAGCCCATAAGTTAGTTCGCGAGGCGCAGCCTCGCGTGCACGGCTGGAACCGTGCGCCACACTCCTGCCGCGTGGCAGAATAGGCGCGGGCCTCCATGCGCGTTCTCGTCCCCAATCTCGGCTCTACGTCGCTCAAGTTTCAGCTTTTTGAGTTTCCATCCGAATCGGTGCTCGCCAAGGGCCGCATGGAGCGCATCGGCCGCCCCGGCGGCGATGCGCGGAGCT
>CAYOPA010000010.1:13258-26853 GCA_964405625.1 uncultured Bryobacterales bacterium | reverse complement strand
CCAATGAACCGCCCGGCTTCAGCCGGCGGGCGCCGCCCAAACCTACGCTGACAATGCTTCCAGCTCCTCGTCGTCGATATCAAAGTTGGCGGCCATGTTCTGCACGTCATCGTGCTCTTCAATCGCTTCCACCATCCGCAACACGGCCGCGGCCTGCTTGCCCTCGACCTTGATGGTGTTCTGTGGAACCATCGTGATCTCGGCGGACTCGGTCTCGATACCCAGCTCTTCGATGGCGTTCACCACCGTGTAGTGCTGCGTGAAGTCCGAGACGATCGTCCAGGTCTCGCCGTCGTCCTGCATGTCCTCGGCGCCGGCGGCCAGCGCGGCCTCCAGCAGCGTGTCTTCCTTGGCCTTGTCCTTGGAGATGGTGATCAGGCTTTTACGGTCGAACATCCAACCGACGCAGCCGTTTTCGCCGAGGTTGCCGCCGTTTTTTGAAAACATGTGGCGCAGCTCGCTGACCGTGCGGTTTCGGTTGTCAGTGAGCGTCTCCACGTAGACGGCTACGCCGGCGGGCCCGTAGCCCTCGAAGGTGATCTCCTCCAGGCTCTCCCCTTCGAGCTGACCGCTGCCGCGCTGGACGGCGCGGTTGATGTTTTCAGCCGGGACCGACTTGGTCTTGGCGGCGGTGATGGCGGTACGCAGCCGGGCGTTGGCTTCCGGATCGGCGCCGCCGCGCGCGGCCATCTGAATTTCGCGCAACAGGCGCGTGAAAAGCTTGCCCCGCTTGGCGTCAAGGGCGGCCTTCTTGTGCTTAATGGTGTGCCATTTGGAATGGCCGGACATAAGGGCTCCTGGGGTGCGGAAATCCGCCGCTAACTCAACTTCCCAGAATACCAGACCTCGGCGACCTTCACCGCCAAACCCCGGGCGTCGGCGTCAAACCGGCCACCACACGCCTGGATGGCCAAACTTATATCGTCTCGTGCAGGTGATGCTGGAGCATCGGTGGGATCACCCCGCGACCCGGTTACGGAGCTCCTGGTAGTCGATCTTGTCGGTGGATGTCTTGGGGATCTCCTCCAGCATCGAAAACCGGTCGGGAATCATGTACTGCGGCAGATTCTCGATGCAGAACTTCTTCAGCTCAATCAAGGAGAGCCGCTCGTTCGCGACGCTGCTGTAGAACCCCACGATCAATACGCCGTTCTCGGCGTCAGGAGTCGCCACCACGGCGGCTTCGGAAATCTTCGAGTGGCGATACAGCGCGGATTCGATTTCCCCCAGTTCCACGCGGTAGCTCCTGCGTTTCACCATTCGGTCGCGGCGCCCGCGGAACAGGTAAATCCCGTCGTCATCCACGACCACGTCTCCGGTGCGGTACCAGCGGACGCCTTCCGCGTCGGTAACAAAGGCCTTCTCGTTCTGTTCGGGCAGGTTCCAGTAGCCGAGCATTACGGAGACGCCCGACACATAAAGCTCGCCCTCCTCCCCCTTCGAGGCCGGAACGTGGGCCGGCCCCATCACCGCCGTCCGGTAGTGGGAACAAGCCGCCCCGATCGGATAAGGCTCCGTGCGGTCCTCCGGAATCGTATCCGGGATGCGCATGAAGGTGCAAACATTGGTCTCCGTCGGACCGTACAGGTTGTAGTGTGGCTGCCGGCGCCAGATCCGCTTCAGATCCCGAAGATGCTTCACCGGGAAAACCTCCCCGGCGAACAGCACCATCCTTAGAGAATCGTAAGAGAACCGCTCCATCTTCCCGAAATCGAGCATCATCCGGAGAATGGCCGGCGTCGAGTACCAGATGGTGATCTTGAAACTCTCGATCAGCTCGGGCAGAGCCAACGGTTGTTTGCCCAATTGATCGTTGATGAGGACGATCGAGGCGCCGTGTTTGATGGAAACGAACAGGTCCAAGATCGACAAGTCGAAATGAAACGGGCTATGGTTGGCGAAGACATCCGTCTCGGAAGGCTCGAACACTTCCGAGCACCAGTCGACAAAGCCCAGCGCGGTGGAATGCAACACCATCACGCCCTTCGGCCCACCAGTCGAACCTGACGTGTAGAGGATATACGCCAGCGACGGATCGCCGGGCGGGATCCCGGAGCGGTCCATCGTCGCTCGAACCAGCAGGAGCTCCGGCGCGATCGGCGCTACCACATCGAGCCGGCCGGGGAAGTGCTTTTTCAAGCCTTCCAGCAGCCCCTCCTCGATCACCAGCGCCTCCACGGCGCAGTTTGCGAAAATGTAGGCGGCCCGCTCCAGGGGCGCCGTGGGATCCACCGGAACGTAAGCTCCCGACGCGCGAAGTACTCCGAAGATGGCCGAGACCAAGTCGACCGATTTGCGCGCCAGCAGACCGACCCGGCTGCCCCGGCCCGCCAGAATGGGGGCGAGCTGCTCCGAGATCGCGTTGGCCTTCTCGTGGAGCTCGGCGTACGTCAACCGCGTCCCGCTCGGGTCGAGAACGGCCGGCCGCGATGGGAACCTCTTCGCGGAGCCCTCCAGCAGCGAGTAGAGGCTCCGGGACATTAACCGTTCGCCTGTTTGCTCTGGACCAACTCGGCGATCAGGTCAAGGGTGTCAATGTATTCGGCGCTCAGTTCGTACGGCTCGAGCACCACGTCAAATTCTTTCTCGACAACCGCCACCAACTTTACGGTCGCGAGCGAATCCAGGATCCCTCCTGTCACCAGCGGAGTCGAGTTGGTTAGCGAATCCGGGCTCTCCCCCGGAAGGAACTCCTTGAGGAGGAACCCTTTGATTGAATTTTTGATGTCGTCGCTCGTGTGGGTCTGGCTCATGCGTGAACTCCGATGTCTCCGATAACCGGTTCGCCAAGTCGCCAGTACGAGCGGGGGGGCAAAGCCCGATAACCACCCGGCCAAGTCAGGAACCCCAAATGCTCACGCCGCTCAGGACTGAGACCCGACGAACACCAACCGAGTCTACCGCAGAATCGATCGCGAATCTAGGAGCACGAAAGTACCGATCGTACCCAGTACCATAAGGTCAAAGACAGAGCTTTTGATATCGATTTTCCTTGACTTCCGACACGGTCACTACAACTTCTCGCCGCAATACTTGCAGTGCGCCGCGTCGTAATCGTGCCCTTCGGCCGCGCACGCCGGACAAGCCTGGGTTGACACCGGCTCCCGCCGCGCGGCTCGAATGATCTCCGCGGAAACGATTCCCGTCGGCACGGCGATAATGCCGTAGCCCATCAGCATCAACAGCGACGCCAGAAATCGCCCTAGCGGAGACTGCGGCGTCAGGTCGCCGTATCCGACCGTCGTCATCGTCACGATCGCCCAGTACATCGCTTTGGGAATGTTGTCGAAACCGGAGACTTCGCCTTCGACCAGGTACATCAGCGCGCCCATGATGCAGGCGACGTTGATCACGGTCAACAGAAAGATCGTGATCTTGGGGCGGCTGGCCTGCACGGCGCCGCGCAGCTCCCTGGCTTGGCCCAGATAGCTCGCCAGCTTCAGCACGCGGAAGATCCGCAGCATCCGCAGGGTGCGGATCACAAGCAGCGACTGCGCGCCCGTCACGACCAGGCTGAGGTAGGTGGGCGCGATCGACAGCAGATCGACCACCCCAAAAAAGCTGCGCGCGTACGCCCCGGGTTTGTCCACGCTGTAAAGGCGCAGCCCGTACTCGATCGTAAACAACACCGTGAACAGCCACTCCAGACCCACCAGCCAAGCGCCATACCGGGCGTGCATGCCGGCCACGCTGTCGAGCATCACCACCAGCACGCTGGCCAGAATCGTGATCAACAGCGCGACATCAAATGCCTTGCCCTCCGGCGTGTCGGCCTCGAAGATAACCTCGTGGATGCGTTGCCGGCGGTTTTGCGGCGGACGCGGGAACGCAAGCTTGGTCGGTGGCGTCGTCATTCCCTCGCCTGAACGATACTACAAACCGCGCGGCGGATAGGAATCGCGACCCCGCCGCCCTACAATGACCTCATGTCGCTCTCCCGCCGCGCCCTCCTTGCCGCCGCCGCCTTCGCGCCCGCGCTCCGAGCGGCGTCGCCCACTAGCTGGCCGCAGTTTCGCGGCGCCGACTCGCGCGGCCTCTCCGACGACGATCCGCGCCTCCCCGAGAGCTGGGGCCGCAACCGCAACATCGCCTGGCGCACGCCCGTCGAGGGCAAGGGCTGGGGCTCGCCGATCGTGTCGGGCGACCGGGTGTTCCTCACAACAGCCGTCTCCGAGGCGCCCGAGGAGCCGCTCAAAAAGGGCCTCTACGGCGGCGGCAACCGCACCGACCCGCCCGACGCCCCCCACCGCTGGCTCGTCCTGGCGCTGGACCTGCGCTCCGGCAAGGCGCTTTGGCAAAAGCAGGTCGAGCGCGGCGTCCCCAAGACCTCCCGCCATTTGAAGAACTCTTTCGCCTCGGAAACCCCCGTCGCCGACGGCGAGCGGGTCTACGCCCACTTCGGCCATCTGGGGACCTGGTGCCACGATTTCTCCGGCGAGCTCGTATGGTCCAAGCGCTGGCCCCCGCACGCCACACGCTACGGTTGGGGAACTTCGGCCTCGCCGGTGCTGCACGAAGGCCGCCTGTACATCGTCAACGACAACGAGGACGATTCCTACCTGCTGGCGCTCGAAGCCTCCACGGGCAAGGAGATCTGGAAGGTCCAGCGCGACGAGAAGAGCAACTGGGCCACGCCGTATATCTGGCAAACCGCCCGGCGCACGGAGATCGTCGTCCCCGGCTACAACAAGACCCGCTCCTACGATCTCGACGGCAAACTGCTTTGGGAGCTCGGCCCCAATTCGTCCATCGTCATCCCCACGCCGTTTGAAGCCCACGGGCTGCTCTACGTGGCTTCCGGTTATGTGGGCGACGACACGCGCCCGGTCTACGTGATCCGCCCCGGCGCGAGCGGCGACATCAGCCTCAAACCCGGTGAAACCTCCAACGCCGCCATCGCCTGGAGCCACCCCCAGGCCGCTCCCTACAACCCCTCGCCGCTCGTTTATGGCGACTACTACTACACGCTCCATGACCGCGGCTTCTTGACCTGCCACGAAGCGAAAACCGGCCGCGAGGTCTACGGCAAACAGCGCATCGAGGTCGACGCCAACGCCTTTACCGCATCCCCCTGGGCCTACAACGGCAAGCTGTTCTGCCTCAGCGAGGACGGCGACTGTTACGTCATTCAGGCCGGCCCGGAGTTCAAGCTGCTGGGGAAAAACAGCCTGGGCGAGCTGTCGATGGCGACTCCGGCTATCGCCGACGGCGCGCTGATCGTCCGCACCGGCGAGGCCGTCTACCGCATCGGATCGGGGAGGGCCGGCTGATGCGGCGGCGCGAGTTCCTGTTGGCCGCCGCGGCCTCGGCGGCGGTGGCGCCCGCGCAGTCGGGAGCCAAGGTCATCGCCGACCGCGACCGCGTCTACGCTGAAACGCCGCGGAAGAAACTTCTGCTGGATGTCTACCGCCCGGCGAAACCGAAATCCGACAGTCTGCCGCTGTTGGTCTGGATTCACGGCGGAGCCTGGCGCAAAGGCTCCAAGGGCGACGGCAAGCAGGTGACGCCGTTCGTGGAGTCGGGCGACTACGTGGGCGCCTCGATCAACTACCGGCTCAGCCAAGAGGCGATCTTCCCGGCGCAGATCCACGACTGCAAGGCGGCGCTGCGCTGGCTGCGGGCCCACGCCGACGAGTACGGCTTCGATCCACGGCGCGTGGGCGTGTGGGGCTCGTCGGCGGGCGGCCATCTGGCGGCGCTGCTGGGGACCTCCGGCGGCGTGCGGGAGCTCGAAGGCGACGTCGGCGGCAACCTGCGATTCTCTTCACGGGTGCAGGCCGTCTGCGACTTCTTCGGCCCCACCGACCTGCTCCGGATGGACGCCCACTCCATCAGCGACCGGATGATTCACAACGCGCCGGACTCGCCCGAGTCCCAGCTCATCGGCGGCCCCATCCAGGACCATCCCGACCAAGCGGCCAAAGCCAATCCGATAAACTACATCACGCCCGACGACCCGCCGTTCCTGATCGTGCACGGCGACCGCGACCCGCTGGTTCCCTTCAACCAAAGCGAGCTGCTGCACGCGGCGCTGGACCACGCGGGCGTGCCATCGACACTGCACAAGGTCGTCGGCGGGGAACACGGAAACGGCGGAGAGTTCGGCTCGGATGCGCTTCACCAGCGAGTGGCGGCGTTTTTCGAGCTGCGGCTGGGAATCTAAATCAACGGGCTGCGGTCGTAACGTCCGTTTCTTCCTTGGTGAGGCCCCATTCCTCGCGCCACTCCTCCAGGTAATCCATGTGGAAGATATCGTTGGGGTCGCCCACCCAAACATCGGCTCGGCCCATCCGCCGAATCCGTTCCAGCTTCGACAGCTCCGCCTGGCGCTCAATCTTCAGCGTCACGCCCTTGCGCTCCACCTCCAGCGGCACGCCCGTCTCAATCACGCGGTCGAGCAAGCGGTACAGATCCTTGCGCAACTGCGTAGGAGTCATCTTGTCAGCCACGAGCGTACGCTAGCAGCCGCCCCCATCGCTCGTCAACGCACTGCGAAGGAGGCTGTCTCACAACTTCAGAAAACTCTGCCCAGCGAGGACACCGCGCGTCCGGTCGCCACGGCCCATCTCTTCAGGCGAGGCTGCGGCGGTTCGTCAAACAGCGCGCAAATCAGCCCAGGAGACTCGCGCTTGATGTTGATCAGGCCCAGAGCCGCCCGAACAATCTCCGACTCGTTTTGGGAAAGCCCGTCAAGGCTGAACTTGAAGTGAAACAGCAGCGGCTCGCCTGCGCACGCTGGATTGTAGATCGATTCCAACAGCGGCGTCTCCACAACTATGTTAAACAGCTGGTGCCCGGCCAGAAAGTTGATCGTAGGAGCTTGGCCTTCGCTCGGTACGATCACTTCTGCCACAACAACCGACTGAATGCGAGCCATATGAGCCAGTTCGGGATAGGCCGTTGGCAGGCGCAACTCGTCCACGCACGCAGCTATTCGGTCATCAGCGCTCTGCGCGCCTGCCGAAAGGCAAGCGGCGACCAGGACCAGCACGCAACCAAATACCCGCCGCACGCCCGCATTCTACTGCATCGCGCTCGCCGGCAGCCCCCCGCCGCCTATCAAAGCACGCCGCACAGCTTACAACTCACCGCTCACTGAATCGTACTAGCCCCTTCCACCCCCATCGGCCCCGTCGTCACATTCCGGTTCACATGCCGATCCAGGTTGATCACATACGTCTCCGGCGAAGCCAGCAGGTGCGGCGAGTGCGTCGCGGCGATAATTCGAAACTTCTTCTGGTCCACCAGCTCCTTGAGCATCTTCAATATGCGCCGTTGGTTGGACTGCGACAGCGCCATCTCCGGCTCGTCAAGCAGCAGCACCGACCCTTCCGGCAACGTGGAGAACGTGTTCTGGAACAGCGACAGCATCACCTGCCCGTGGCTGGCCGTGGTGATGAACTCCTTCATCGCCGGGTCGTCGTCAAACAGCTCCGGCGTATTGCGCGGGTTGTGCTGCTCCGCATCAAAAAGCAGGACCCGGCCCAGCTCCACATCGCGCTTGTCGAGCTTGTAGGCGAAGCCGTCCGCCTGCTCGCCCTTCAGGGCCAAATAGATCGTGTGCAGCAGCGTCGATTTGCCCGAGCCGTTCTCGCCTTCCAGCATGATGAGCGGATGCGACAGGTCCACGATCATCGGCATGTGGAAGTTCAAGTTGATGAAGATCGGGTGCGAGAGGACTTTGAGGAACATCAGCCCCAGGATATCAGGGCGTCCGGAGCAGGGTTTCGCGATCCACCCAGCGCCCGGCCTGCATCACGCGGCTGATTGCGCGGGTGTTGTTGATGTCCGCCAGCGGGTCGGCGTCGAGCACGATCAGGTCGGCGCGAAAGCCGGGGACCAGCCTGCCGCGCTCCCCGCCGACGTTCAGCCGCATGGCCGATCGCGCCGTGCCGGTCAGTATCGCCTCGCGCGGTGTCAGGCCGGCCTCCACCAGCAGCCGCAGCTCGTTGTGCGTTCCCCAACCGGCGGGAATGATCCCGCCGTTGCTGTCCGAGCCCAGTCCGATGTAAACCCCCGCGTCGTACATCTGCTTCACGAAGCGCTGCGAGCGGCGCAGCTCCGGCTTCAGCAGCTCCAGCGGGGCGCCGCGCAGTCTCTCCGCCCGCCACTCCGCGTCGCGCACGTTCGTCAGCGCCTCGGCGCTCATGCCGGCGCGGCCTTCGGCGTCGGCCTCAATGAGCTGCGGGCTTTCGGCAAACAGCCAGTTGGACTCAATCACCGTCAGCGTCGGCGTAAACCAAAGCCCCTTCGCCAGCGCATACTCCACAAAGCGCCGGTCCAGAGGCTCCACGTCCCGCACCGAATGCAGGAAGTCCACCACCCCCAGCTCGGCGAGATGCAGCACGTCGGCCTGGTCGAAAACGTGCGCCACCACGGGGATCAGCAGCTCGACCGCCTCATCGACGACGGCTTCCCGCACCTCCACCGAAATCTTCGGCAGCGAGCCATACTTGGAGTCGATCCACATCTTCACGAAATCAACGTTCTTAAGACCCAGCTCCTTCACCAGAAGGCGGGCGTCCTCCGCCGTGGCGGGCCGGTGGATCTGGGTCTGGGCGATGGGGTGACCGCCGGGAGCGCTAAAGCCCAAACCGGCCGTCCAAATCGACGGCGCCGGGAATTCGCCGACCTGGGCCTCGCGCAGCACCGCCAATCGCGCCTCATCGTCGGTCCCGATGCTGCGGACGCCGGTGACGCCCAGCGCCAGTTGCGCGCCCAGCGCCCGCTTCATCGCCTCGCCCGACGGCTCATAATGCACGTGCAGGTCGATCAGCCCCGGCATGATGTGCTTGCCGTCCAGCTCAACCACCTGCGCGTGGACGGGAATCTTGACGACCGAGCGCGGTCCGGCGACGGTGATCCGGTCGCCCTGCACCAGGACGGCCGAGTCGTCGATCGGCGCCGCCACGGTGCCGTCGATCAGCCGCGCGCCGACCAGCGCCGTCACCGGCGGCCCGTATTCGCTCGGGACCGGGCCGTCCGAGCAGGCCGTCACGGCGAAAATTAGCGCCAGCAGCGTACGCATCAATTTGGGGATTGTAACCAACCCAGGACCGCAACCGACCTGGTTGTTACAATTTAAGCGCGGAGCCCCCCGCCAGACTTCGCACAAGACGCTGTCGCGGCATCCGCAAATAAGGAGAGAACAAGGAACATGATTCGATTACTTCACGCCGCCCTGCTCGCGAGCGCCCTTTTCCTGCTGACGGGAAGCGCGGTCGCCGGCGAAAAATCTCTGATGCACTGCTTCGCCTTTACCGAGATCGAGGACGCCAAGGACGCCGATTGGAAGGCTTTCTTCAAGGCCACCGACGATCTGGTGACCAAGATCGACGGCCTCAACAAGGTCTGGTACGGCAAGCTCAAGCGCCCCCTGGGCCAGTACGACCGCGAAGGCAAGCGCAGCCTTCGCCAGTGGGGCGTCTGTATGGAGATGACCAACGAGGCCGCCCTCACCGCATACTCCGAGCACCCGGCCCACGCCGAATGGGTCAAGGTCTATGGCAAGGTGCGCGTGCCCGGCACGACCACCTTCGACATCCTGGGCCAGTAGAGGTAACGCGATGGGCGAACCGGTCGAGATCGGGCGGTTCGCCTTTCGCTTTGAGTGTCAACGCGGTTGCACCGAGTGCTGCAAGCAGCCCGGCGAGGTCTGGCTGACGCTCGAAGACCGCGACCGCATCGCCGCCTGGCTCAACATGGAGCCCCAGGCCTTCCACCGCCAATTCTGCGTGGACGACGACGAAGGCTTGCGGCTGGCGATCCCTTCGTCGGATTCCTGCGTGTTCTTGCAGCCCGACGGCTGCTCCATTCACGACGTCAAACCCCTGCAATGTAAAGCCTTCCCTTTCTGGCCGGAAAACGTCGGCTCCAGCCACGCTTGGCGCTCGCTGCGGCGGTTTTGTCCGGGGGTGGGGGAGGGCGAGATTCTGCCGGTCGAGGCGATTCGGCCCCTGGCGCAAGCCTGCGCCGACGCCTTCCCGGAGCACTTGTAGGATTGGCCCTCGGTGGCGACCTAGTACACTAAGGGCTTCGATGGCTGCGCGCGATCTGATTGTTGGAGCGGGGGTTGCGGAGAAGATCGCGGCGCTCGAAGATGGTCTCGGCGGAGTCATCCGCGGCAAGGCCGAAGTCGTCCGCTTGGCGCTGGTCTGCCTGCTCGCCAAGGGCCACCTGCTGATTGAAGACGTTCCCGGGGTGGGCAAGACGACGCTTGCGCACGCCCTGGCGCGAGCCATCGACTGCCGCTTCCAGCGCATCCAGTTCACCTCCGACATGCTGCCCAGCGACGTGCTCGGCGTGACGGTCTATTCGGCCACGCGCGAGGAGTTTGACTTCAAGCCCGGTCCGATTTTCGCCAACATCCTGCTCGCCGACGAGATCAACCGCACCACGCCCAAAACGCAGTCCGCGTTGCTGGAGGCGATGAACGAAGGGCAAATCTCGATCGAAGGCCGCTCCTACCGGCTCCCCGAGCCGTTCATGGTGATCGCCACGCAGAACCCGATCGAGTACCACGGGACGTTTCCACTGCCCGAAGCCCAGCTCGACCGCTTCTTGATGCGCATCGAGATGGGCTACCCTGACGCCGAGAGCGAGCGCGACATCCTGCGCCTCAACGGCAAGCGGCCGACCGCCGAGGGCCTGGAGCCGATGCTGCACGGCTCGGAAATCGTCGAGCTCCAAAACCTCGCCGGCCAGGTGAGAGTGGACGACGCCGTGGTGGACTACATCATGGCCGTGGTCAAGGCGACCCGCGAGCACGACGAGCTGGCGCTGGGAGTCAGCCCGCGCGGCTCGATCGCGCTCTACCGCGCCGCCCAGGCCCAGGCGCTGCTCGAAGGCCTCGACTACGTCACGCCGCACCACGTCAAGGCGCTGGCCGGACCCGTCTGCGGCCATCGCGTCATGCCGGACCGCCGCTTCGGCGCGGAATCCCCCAACGGCGGACGCGCGCGCCGCGTCATCGAAGAGATCCTCCAAACAGTCGAAGTCCCACTATAGGGAGTGGGCGCGTTCTCAAGCCCGTAGGGCGGCATACTGATAGCCCGGCCCGCCAGGGCCGGGTTCGTATCCGCCTCAAAACCCCCTAAAACAAAATCGCCGCCACATCCCCGCGCACCGGCCCCGTCTTCCGATACGGCCGATGCGCCAGGCTAACCGTCCAGCCCCTGGCCCCGCAAGGGATCGTCTTCCAACTCTTATCAGGCGGAAAGAACACCTGGGCGGGCCGATCCTTCGGTTCCCGAAACCGCATCGGGAACAGCGGGTTCCGCATGACGATAATCTTGTCAGGCCCCGAGCAGTCCACGTAGTCGATCCGCCCATGGATCACCGTTGTACCCGGCGGCGGCCAAGCGCTGACCGGCGCCGGCGGCGGAATCTCGCTCAACGAAGGCGCCAGTAGCCCCGCCATCAGCGGCTCGGGATCCCGCGGCGTCAGCTTCGGCGTCGGAACGGACCACATCGCCTGCTGCTTGCGGCGCAGAACCTCCGCGTACTCCCGCTCGGCGCGCTCCGTCCAATTGGGTCGGGCCAGCAGCGGCCGCAGCCCTCGCACCGACTCGTCCCAGCGCCCCGCCACCATCAGCGCCTGGGCGCGGGTCAGCCGAAAACGCGCGTCATCGGGAACGATTTCGAGCGCCCGAAGCGCATGGGCCGCCGCAGTCTCAGCGCGCAAAACGGGGTCGCCGTCCGTGGGCCGCAGCAACAGTTGGGCGTAGCGATGATGCGTCACAGCCGTCGCCGAGGGTTCTTTCACGGTCCGCTCCAGCCATCCCTCGGCTTCCTCATAGCGGCCTTCGTCCATTGCGATGGCGCCCAGGGTCGCCGCGGGCTTGAGCCAATCGGGCCGCAACTCAGAGAGCCGCTCCAGGTTTATTCGGGCGCGCTCGCTGTTGGAGTGACGGTCGAAATCCGCCAGCCAGTAGCCGACCTCCGCGCCCGGAACCTCGTTCACCGTCACCTCGACCGCCGGCGGCGGCGGCGGCGTCTCCGGCTCGCCTTTTAGCTCCGCCAGAAACGCTCGCAGGGTCTGCTCGACCGCGCCCGGGTCCAGTTCCTCCAAATCCGCCGGCCGCAGGCGCCGCACGTCCGGCTCGCGCGCAGCCAGCCAGCGCACCGCCAGCCATGCCTGCGCCTGGAACGCCGGATGGCCCGCCTCGCCCGAGCGGCGTGTCGCTTGCAGCACGCTCTGGTACGGCAGCCACACCGCTTCACGCAGCCGAGAAAGCCGCTGCGTCGAGCTCAGCGGCCGCAACCGGCCGGCGTCGTCGCGCCGCAAGAATGACAGATAATCCGCCAACCCCTCGCGAAACCACAGCGGCGCGTCCGGGTAAGGGTCCACCAGATGTCCGTACTCATGCGCCAGCGCCACCAGCGGATCGCCCGGCGCCGTCCAGGCGACCAGGATATAGTTGTGATCCGGCGCCGCCAGCGACAGCCCGCGCGTCGCGCCGAGCCGCGGCCCCACGTAGGGCGCCAGCTCCAGCAGCGTCGGCGTCACCACCACCGTCACCGGCCCCGGCCGGCGCAGGCTCAACCCCCGCTCCAGGTAAATCCGCCGCGTCTGCTCCAGGCTCGCCGCCGCTCGCTCGACAATCTCCGGCCCCAGCGTGGAGACCACATGGAAGTGCTCGCTGCGGGCTTCCCAGGCGGCGGCGGCCGACGCCGGCGCCAAATAAGCCGCCGCGAGCACCGCGCTCAAAGCCGCCGCCAAACCGCGCATCGATCGCCCTCTGGGCTTCAGTATGGCGCGCGCCCAGCCGATTGTGGTTAGGGGCAGTACAAACGGCAATATTTTGGGGGTTGTAGCCCCCTGATTAAGTTGAGATACTGTTGCGAATGATGGCGGACCTTAAAACCTTTGCTTTAAGTCTCGCGCTGATCGCGGTTGCAACGCCGATGTTGACGGCGGCCAGCTTGCGGGCCACGCGAGGATCCCAGTCGATCCAAAACGAGCGCGCCGACCACGACAATCTCTCCCGCATGGAGAACGACGAGATGGTGCAGCGCTGGGCGCGGCTGGAGCTGTTGGTGCAGGTCCCCCACAAGACCAACACCTACTACCTGCACGCTGTGCAGGACCGCTACCGTTACCTGCGGCCTTGGGCGCAGACGTTTCTGGAGCGCCTATCGAGCCAGTACCACGCGCGCTTCAAACAGCCCATTCGCGTGACCAGCCTGCTGCGCACGGCCTCCTACCAGCGTTCTTTGCGCGGCCGCAACGGCAACGCCGCCGCCGCGGTTGGGCCGACCCGCTCGGCGCACCTCACCGGCGCCTGCCTCGATATTTCGAAGAAAGGCATGAGCGGCGCGCAGGTGGCCTGGGTGCGCAACGTGCTGAGCTCCCTGCGCTCCAAGGGCTACCTGTACGCCGTGGAAGAGTTCCAGCAGCCGGTTTTCCACATCCTGGTGCACCGTGAATATGCCGACTACGTCGAAACGCTCACCGCCGGCCGCTGAGCCTCTGTTACACTAGCGCCTGCAAACCTGGCCGCCCCGGCGGCAGGGCGGGCGCAAACATGAACGCATCACGCAGACAATTCCTATCCACCGTCGCCATCGGGGCCGCCGCATACGGCTGCTCCGGC
>CAYOPA010000010.1:0-13248 GCA_964405625.1 uncultured Bryobacterales bacterium | reverse complement strand
CCTCGGTCGAAGACGACGGCGTCAAGCGCTACGTCCGCTTTGAGCGCGGCGGCGAAGTCGCCCATGGCCTGTTGCGCGGCGACCGGATCGAGCTGATCGAAGGCGAGCTCTTTGGCGACCACAAACCCGCCGGGAGCTTCGTGCCGCTGGGCGAGGCCAAGCTGCTCTACCCCTGCAAGCCCACGAAGATCCTCGCGTTGGCCGGCAACTACTCGTCGCACCTGGCCGAGGGCGCGCAGCCGCACCCGCACCCGGAACCTTTCTACAAGACCACCAACTCGATCATCGGTCCCGAGGAAAAGATCGTCTACCCGCCGGGCTCGCGCGATGTACACTACGAAGCCGAGTTCGTGATCGTGATCGGCAAGCGGGCCAAGAAGGTCTCCGAAGCCGAGGCCGAACAGTACATCTTCGGCTACACCGCCGGCAACGACATCAGCGAGCGCAACTGGCAAAACGGCTCACTCGACGGGCCGGAGAACAAGGACTTGCAGTGGTGGCGCGGCAAAGGCGCCGACACCTTTTCGCCAGTCGGCCCGGTGATCGCCGTCGGCCTGGATTACCTGCCTTCCCGCATCCAGTCGCGCGTCAACGGCGAAGTTCGCCAGGACACCACCCTCGATCACTTGATTCACAAGCCGCCGGTGATCGTCAGCTTCATCTCGCAATACGTCACGCTGCTGCCCGGCGACCTGATCTTCACCGGGACCACCGGCAAGACCCTGCCGATGCAGTCCGGCGACGTGGTCGAAGTCGAAATTGACGGCATCGGCGTTTTACGCAACCCAATCGCCTGATCCCGCGCCCGGCACTACATTTCACTCAGGCCCGGGGCGCAGAGGTGGCGCAGGCACCTACGCCTGCCGCCTCGACCCCCAGGTCGAGGCCATGAGGCGCTTGCGTGGGATCCGCGGGAACGTCGTCGATACGCGACGACGCGGCTCGGCTGGAGCCGCGCGCCACATCAGACAGAATGGAAAAACTCCAGGCGCGGGCCGAATCCTGCCCAAGCCCGCCCAAATCCCGTTGAGACCCGGGCCACCCTCCGATCCCGGGCGCCCCCGCCCCAAAACAGTATCCTGTCTTACAATTTGACAGCTCGCAATCCACCATCAATAACTTTTATGGTGGCCAATGTGGGCTCTCTTACATTTCTTCCGCCTACCCAATTGGAGGTTCAAGACAACGTATGCTCATGAACAAGATCACCAAAGCGCTGCTCGTCGCCGCGCTCAGCTCGCTGCCCCTGCTGGCGGCGTCCCCTCAAACCACCGTCCGTGTGACGGCCCCGTTTGCTTTCGCCGCCGGCGATGTCGTTTTGCCGGTCGGTCAGTATGACTTCACCACCGACGCGCACACCGGCGTTGTGTCGCTGCGCAGCGCGGATGGCAAGTTGACGCGCTCCGTCGGCGCCACCCCGATTGACACCTACGCCAAGGACGTCGCCCCGCGCCTGGAGTTCCGCAAGATGGGCTCGGTGATGTCGCTCGAGAAGGTCTGGATGCACGACGGCTCCGTCGAGCTGCCCGCGCCCACCCGCGAGACCTTGCAGGCGCCGGCTCTGACCGACAGCGACGACTAAACGTCGCCTAACCTGCATTCGCCCTCCAAGTTGTTGCGGCCCGCCGGATCGATTCGATCTCGGCGGGCTTTTTTCGTTCCAGATTGCGGATCTGAAAGACCATGCGCCGGTTGCCCGCGAAGCGCCGGCGATGGCGATCGAGAAAGTCCCAATACAGCGTGGTCATCGGACAGGCCTCCGGACCGGTCGCCTGTTTGGGGTTGAAGCGGCAGCTACTACAAGCGTCGCTCATGCGGTCCATATAGGCGCCGCTGGCGCAGTACGGCTTAGTCCCCACCACTCCGCCGTCGCCGAACTGACTCATTCCAAGGGTGTTGGGCAGGCTCACCCAGTCGATTGCATCGGCGTACATCGCCATGTGCCAGTCATGGAACCGCCGCGGATGGACGCCGAGAAGCTGAGCGTACAGCCCCAGCACCATCAAGCGCTGGATGTGATGGGCGTAGGCGTTGTCGAGCACATTGCGCATCGCCCGCCGCACGCACTCCATCTCAGTCTCGCCGTCCCAAAAAGCCGGGGGAACGTCGCGGTCCTCGCACTCCAGCGCATTCCGCTCGATGTACTCCGGCATGTACGTCCAGTAGACGCCGCGGACGAATTCGCGCCAGCCGAGGATCTGCCGCACAAAACCTTCCACGCTGTTCAGCGGCGCCTTGCCGTCGCGCCAGGCTTGGACCGCACGGTCCACGCAGTCCCTGGGGTCGAGCAGCTTCACGTTCAACAGCGCCGACAGCCGCGAATGATAGAGCAGCGGCTCCTCGCGCCACATGGCGTCCTGGTAGGCGCCGAACTTTGGCAGCCGATGCGCAATGAAGTCGTCCAGCATCCGCTCGGCGTCCGGCCGCGTCACCGGCAGATCGAACTTCTCCAATCGGCCCGGGTGACGCCCGAAGCGCTCTTCCACCAACCGCAGGACCTCGCTCGTGAGCGCATCGGCGCCAAACTTCACCGGCCGGGGCAGCTCGCCCGGCCCCTTGCGGCCGAAGCTCTCGCGGTTGTCCTGGTCAAAGTTCCACTGTCCGCCAACCGGCTCGCCGCCCTCCGCCAAGACGCCTTCGTGTTGGCGCATCCGGCGGTAGAACATCTCTAAAACCAGAGATTTACGGCCCTCCGCCCAGTCGCCAAACTCCTCGACGGAGCAGTAGAAATGGCGGTCCGGCAGAATCTTGAGCGAGAGGCCGAGCTCGGTGGCGGCGCCCAGGAGCGACTGCCGCACCCGCCAGTCGCCGGGCTCAACCACGGCCAGCTCCGACGGTTGTAGTCGCTCCACATCCGCCCGCACCACCTCCGCGAAGCCGTGACCTCGCTCGTCAGTGATCTCGTGGTATTCCACCTGCCGCCCGGCCTCCCGCTGGGCGTCACGAAAATGCCGCATGGCCGAGAAGAAGAATGCGATCCGCAGCTTATGCGCCGGCGGACGGGCAACCTCCTCCTCGACCTCGGCCATCCACAGCCGGTCCTGGGCGGGGTCGAAATCGTCAAAGAGCGCGGATCGGTGGTCAAGCTGGTCGCCCAGGACCAGCGCAAGGCGTCGGATGGCCATGCCCTTCAGCTTAGGGAGCGGTGGGGCCTTGGACCAGACGCGTGCGATCGGAGGCCGGGAGCTCGTAGACGTAGCCGCGCCAGCGGATCGTCCGGGTCGCCGCCGACGTGAGGAAGGCGTACAGCCACACCCAGGTCGCCACCGGCGTCAGCCAGAAGTAGATCCAGCCGTGGGCGTTGAACCATTCCTCGCGTTCGGGAAACATCAGCCTCCCGGCGTAGCCCCGCATGGCGCCCTTCGACATGCCCGGAATCTGCGTCACCACCAGCGCCGCCAGCCCAATGGGGTCGCCCAGCAGGCACGCCGCCACCCCGGCGACCATCGCTCCGCAATAGACCACGTGCGCGACCAGCCCGGCCGCCCACAGGTTCGCCCGATAGACCTTGGTGATGGTGAGCTGGCGCGTCGTCCAGCTCAGGAATTCCTCCCGAGAGCAGTTCCCCGTGGTGGCGACCATCGCTTGCGGAACGAAGCGCAGCTCCAGGTCGGCGTCGTGGATCGCCTGAGTGAGCCGGTAGTCGTCGCTGACCGTGCCGCGCCAATACTCGGCCACACGCGCGGAGTCGAACACCTCGCGCCGGATGGCCATCCCCCCGCCCCAGGCGAAGTTCTTGCCGTCCGGCCGCATTGAGCTCGCGATCGCGGCGTCCCAGGCGCTGCGCAACAGCGGCCAGAAGCCGCCGTCCTCTGGAAAGTGCCAGCGGAAAGCCGTCGCGGCCCCAACGCCCTCCGTCCCCAGCGGCTGGATGAGCTTGCCGAGCCAGTCGCCGCCGACTTGCCCGTCAGAGTCGGCAAAGGCAAAAACCTCGCTCTCGGGCCGGGCTTGGCGGACGGCTTGGAGCAGGTTGTGGACCTTCTCGCCGGTGTCGTCCGGCGGCGGCCCGGCGATCAACAGCCGAAAATCCGTCCCTAAGGTATGCTGCGCGACAGCGACGGCGGGGTCAGCGGCGTCTCGGCAAACGAGGACCAGCTCATAGTCGGGGTAATCCTGCCGGGCGAGCGAGCGCAAGTTGGCGGCGAGGTCATGGTCGGCTCCGCGGACGGGTAGGAACAGGGTGACCGGAGGCTGATAGGGCAGGGCGTCCGGGTCCGCCTCGCCCAGGATCTCACCTTCCACAAACTCCTGGTACTTGCGCCCGGAGCGGATTGACAACAGCGCGGCCAACGCGGCGGGACCCACGAAGAGCCAGAACAGAAAGACGAGCAAGTCAAGATCTTATCGCAATGCTCCGCCAGCCCCGGCGACAAGACTCTCCGTCGCCACCGAATACAGCTCCAGGAGGACGGACATTCCTCTCCGCCCTCCCTCACTTCAGCCTGTACACATCAATCGAGTGCCCCGCGCGCTTCGGGAATGACGCCACGAGCCGCGCGTTCGGCTGCCGGATCTTCACGGCCTCGCGCGGGTAGTAGTGCGTGTCGGTCAAATAGAACACCCGCGGGACCTGCCGAAAATCGACGGCGCCCGCCGAGATCCGCTCGTAGTGGGAGCGCAGCACTTCCGCTTCGCCCCGCGGCAGGATCGCGTGCTCGCCGCTAAGCTGGGTCCACCACGCCTCAAAAACCCGTATGCCGTCGCGGTGGTTCAGGTACGGGAATATCGCATCAGCGGGCGGTCCCCAAATCGGATCGGTGAGCAGCACGAACGGCCCGGAGCGAGCCTCACCGCGCAGGTAGGCGACCGCTTCGGCGATGCCGTAGCCGACGTGCGCGTGGTCGCCCAAGAAGCCCTCGGCGTCGGAGGCGTGCAGCCCCGTTTCGGGATTGTCGAGCATCCTGACGTCGCGAGCCAGCATCGGCAAGGCGGCCAGCGCGATCAACCCGTACAGCGCCGGCTTGCGCCGCTCCGCCGCGAGCCGTCCGGTCCAAACCACAATCCCAACGGCCGCCGTCGCCAGCCACGGCCAAAAATGCGGGAAGGGATACCGAGAAGGGAACATCAAGGCCAGCAAGAAGACCTCGACAATGACCGGGATCAGCGCCCCGGCCACAAACAGCCACGGGACAAAGCTCCCGCTCCGCGCCAGCCCGACGGCCGACGCCAGCGCCATCAGCGCCAACGGCCAGGTGACGTAGGTCCCGATGTAAGAGACCAGCTTCGGGAAATTGCCCCGCGCGGCCACCAACGGGTCAGCCAGCAAGTCGTTGGGGTCGGCGAAAAACCCGGTGTGGTGCAGTACGGCGTCGTGCGTTTCCAGCTTCGGCGCCTCGGGCGTCAATACGAAATTCGCGGCCAGAAAGACGGCGGCGATAGCGTAAATCGTCGCGGCGCGGACCATCCAGTTGCGCCCCTGCCCGCGCCCGAAATAGAACGCCGCCGCCAGCGGAACCAGCCCGAACAGGATCGCGGTCTGTTTGGTGAACAGCCCCAGCCCCAGAGCCAGCCCCGGCGCCAGCCCGCGCGACCAGCTCTTGCCGGCGCGCTCAAAGCAGACCAGCGAAGCCCACGTGATGGCGATCCCGAAGAAGTTGACCCAGGCTTCGGTGTAGGCCAGCCGGTCATAGAGCAGCGCCCAGGGGAAGATCGCGTACAGGCCCGCAGCCAGCAGCCCGGCGCGCTCGGCGTGCTCCGGCGGCGCGATGCGGCGGGTGATCTGAAAAATCCCGAAGGTCGACAGCAGCCCGGCCAACACCGCCAGCAGCCGGCCTTGCAGCAGCGGGTCGGCGTCGGAGACAAAGCGCCCCACGGCCAGGAACCAGTAGGTCAGCGGCGGTTTGCCGTCCAGCAGCGAGATGAACCACTGCCCCTGCCGCTCAATGATCTCCGCCCAGCGCAGGTAGATCGCCTCGTCCACCAGGATCGGGAACATCCCGGTCAGGTTGAACAGCCGCAGCAGCGCGGCCAGCCCCAACGCCGCATACAGCAGCAAGCGCTGAGCCTTCAGCGCCGGAAGCAGCGGAAGAGACGGCGCTGGAGGCTCCGGCGCGGGCGAGCTCGAAGCCGGAGCGAGGCTCGGTTTGCGCTTGCCGCGCCTGGCTGCTGACTCGACCGCGGAACCCATCTCGACGCTCCTCCCATTATGAACCGCGATGCTACACTGAAGGCCGTAACGCCCTCAGGCGTCAACGCTTTTGTCGATGTCGAGCACCCCGGACGCCGAGCAGGGCGTCGAGCCCAGCCGACAGCCGCTGGTTTCGATCATCATCCCCGCTTACAACGCCGCCGACACGCTGCCGCGGTGCCTGGAGGCCGTCCGCCAATCCGACTACCCGCGCACCGAAGCGATCGTCGTCAGCGACGCCAGCTCGGACAACTCCGCGCAGGTCGCGCAGAGTTTCGGCGTCCGGACCATCGTCAACGACCGCCAACAAGGCGCCGCCTACGCCCGCAACGTCGGCGCCGTCGCGGCCCGGGGCGAGATTTTCTTCTTCGTGGACGCCGACTGTATCCTCGCGCCCGACGCCGTTTCGATCGCCGTCGCGGCGCTGACCTCGGGCGAACAGGTCGTCTTCGGCTCCTATATCGCCGACACCCGCGCGCCTGGTTTCTTCAGTCAATTCAAGAACTTGCAGCACCACTTCACGCATCAGCAGGGCGAGGAGATCCAGTCCAGCTTCTGGAGCGGCTGCGGCGCGATCACCCGCACGGCCTTTGAAGACATCGAAGGCTTTGACGTCAGCCTGCAAGCCTGCGAGGACATCGAATTCGGCTTCGCGCTCACCCGCCGGGGCTACACGGTTCGGTTGCTCAAGTCGATGCGGGCGGAGCACCTCAAGCGCTATAGCCTGCGCAAGTTGCTCAAGTCCGACCTGTTCGGCCGCGCCATCCCGTGGACGCGGCTGGTGGCGGCGGGCCGTTCCGAGCTCGGCAAGCTCAACACGCGGCCGGGCGGCAAACGCAGCGTCGCATTCACAGGGATCTCCTGGCTGGCATTGGCCTCGTTGTGGGCGTTTCCGGGCTTCGCGATAGCAGTGATCGCGCTGTCCTGGAGCGGAGTCTTCCTGCTCAACCGCGAGCTGCTGGGCTTTATCGGACACCGTCGCGGTTGGCTGTTCGCCGCCGGCTCGGCTCTGGCGCTGCTGGCCCACTTCAGCGTCGCGGGGCTGGGCTTCATACTCGGCCACCTGGCCGCGCGTTACCCGTCCGAGAGGACCCCGGCGCCGCAGTATGCCTGGGCGGAACGGCCCCCCGCCCGTGACGAGGCCGCCGCCGTGGCGGTCAAACCGTCGTGAGGCAACGGAGGAGCGCATGGCCAATTGCCGCTTGTTGCTGATCGGCCTCGACGCGGCCGAACCGAGCTGTCTGGAGCGCTGGATGGCCGCGGGCCGCCTTCCGACGCTCGCCGGCTTGCGCGCCGCCGGCGCCTGGACGCCCTTGCGATCCCCCGCCGAAGAGTTTCCCGACGAGGTCTGGCCGTCGCTCTACGCCAGCGCCAACGCCGCCCGCATCGGCAAGTACTACTACATCCAGCCCCGGCGCAATTCCGACAAGCTGGCGATGCTCGAAGACGACCATCAAGGCAAGCAGTTCTGGACCATCGCCTCCGAAGCCGGCAAGCGCTGCGCCGTCATCGACCCGCCCAAGACCGCGCTATTGCCGGGAATCAACGGCATCCAGGTCGCCAACTGGGGCGCTCACGCCACCCGCTGCGAGCGATCCACTCACCCGCCGGAGCTGTTGCGCGAGATCCTCGACCGGCACGGCGACTACCCGCTGCACACCTGCGACAACCACGGCCGCTCGCCAAGCGCCTACCGCAAGCTGCGCGACGACCTCATCGCCGGCGTGCGCAAGCGCGGCGCGGTGCTGCACGACCTGCTGCAGCGCGAGGAGTGGGATCTCTTCTTCGGCGCCTTCTCCGAGACCCACTGCGCCGGGCACCAGTTCTGGCACTTTCAGGACCCGACGCATCCGCTCCACGACCCTCAGGACAGCGACGGCTTGCAGTCGGCGATGGCTGATATCTACGCCGCCGTCGACGAGGAGATTGGCTCGCTGCTCGAGCTTGTCAGGCGAGAGACGCCGGTCGTCATCTTCTCCGGCCACGGTATGGCGCCGCAGTTCCACGGCCGCGACCTGACGCCGACCCTGCTGCGGCTGTGGGGACTGGACGGCCCGACCAACAGGCCTCCCGATCCGTCCGCCGAGCGCCGCATCGAGGTCAAACCGGGGCTGGTGCAATGGCTCAAGGAAAAGGTCCCGATCCAGCTCCAGTACATGGTGAAGTCGGCGCTGCCCAAGCGGATTGACGCCGCCGTGGTCGCCCGCGTGATGGGATCCAAGAACCTCGACCCGCACGCCCGCGTTAACTATGTGCCCAACAACGACCTCAACCCGGCGTTTCGTGTGAATCTGAAAGGCCGCGACCCGCACGGGCTGGTGGAGCCCGGCGCCGAGTACGACGCCATCCTCGATTTCCTCAGCGACCGGCTCAGGGAGCTGATCAACACGGCGACCGGCCGACCGGCGATTCGCAAGGTCTCGCGCCTGCATGAGCGCTACGAAGGCCCGAACCTGGACCTGCTGCCCGACCTGACGGCGATGTGGAGCCGCGAGTCCTGGATCAGCGAAGTGCGCTCACCCGGCTATGCCGTCGTGGCCGCATCGCACAACGACCTCCGCACTGGCGGGCATGACGCGATGGGCTTCTGCCTGTTGCAGGCGCCCGGCCTGGCCGCCGACCTCGAAGCCGGCCCCGAGCCCACCGGCAAGGATATCGGACCGACGGTGCTAAAGCTGATGGGCGTCCCCGTACCGGATTCGATGGAAGGCCGCAGCCTGATCAAGGTCCCCGCGCGAAGCCGCGCCTGAGTAACGAACATGAGCTTGCAGCAAGAGATCACCGACCTGCTGGCCGGCTATAACACGCCGCTTTCGGTGGCCCGGAAAGTGGCGCTGGCCGTGCGCAAGGTGGAGCGCGACCGGATCGCGCCGGGGATCGAGGTCGGCGAGACGGCGCCGGAGATCGAGCTCGTCAACCATCAGGGCAAGCCCGTCAGCCTTTCCCGGCTGCTCGGCGACGGTCCCGTCATCGTCACCTTTTTCCGCGGCGCCTGGTGCCCGGTGTGCAACCTGCAAGTGGCCGCCCTGGCGCGCGCTCTGCCCCGCATTCGGGCGCTTGGCGGCACAATCATCGGCGTGCACCCCGACGCGGAGCCGATGACGGCCGAGCCGATCGAGGGTTTCGAGCTCTGCAGCGACCCCGGCCAGGAGGTCATCCGGCGCTGGAAGGTGCAATTCGAGATCGAGCCCGAGCTGCAGAAGCACTTTATCGGCGAGATCGACAGCGACATCTCGCGCTACAACCTCGATGGAAAGTGGCGGCTGCCCGTGCCGGCGACGTTCCTCGTCGATCAAGCCGGCGTCGTGCGGCGGCGGCACGTGACGGCCGACTTCACCAAGCGCATGGAGCCGGACGAGATCATAGCGGCCCTGGAAGCGCTCATGACAAAGTGAACGCCGGTGGCGCAGGCGCCCACGCCTGCCGCCTCGACCCCCAGGTCGAGGCCCGTCCGCTCCTCCCAACCGCAACTGCCACAATAGCCCTAACATGCCTCCCCGCCTCAGCATGTCCGGTGTCAAAAAAGCCTTCGGCGCCACCCGCGCGCTCGACGGCGTCGACTTCTCCGTCCAACCCGGCGAAGTCCATGCCTTGATCGGCGAGAACGGCGCCGGCAAGTCCACCCTGATGAAGGTTCTCGCGGGCGTCCACCAACCCGACGCCGGCCAAATGGAGCTCGACGGCGCCGCCTACTCTCCCGCCGATCCGCTCGACGCCCGCCGCCGCGGCGTGGCGATGATCTTTCAGGAGCTTGCCATCGCCCCGCATCTCTCGGTCGAAGCCAACGTCACGCTCGGCGTCGAGCCCGCCCGCGGCGGCCTGCTCGACCACAGCGCCGCGCATGACAAGACCCGCGCCGCCCTGGCCGCCCTCGGACACAGTGAGATCGACCCGGCCGCCCGCGCCGGCAGCCTCTCCATCGCCGCCCTACAGCTCGTCGAGATCGCCCGCGCCCTGATCCTCGACGCACGTATCATCGTGCTCGACGAGCCCACTTCCAGCCTCACCGGCGGCGATGTCGAAAAGCTCTTTCAGGCCATCGAGCGGCTGAAGGCTACTGGCGTTTCGATCATCTACATCAGCCACTTCCTCGAAGAGGTGGAGCGCATCGCGGACTCCTTCACGGTCCTCCGCGACGGCAAATCCGTTGGCTCGGGGAAGATCGGCGAGGTCTCCGTGGACTGCATCGTCGAATGGATGGTCGGCCGCTCGGTGTCCGAAATGTTTCCGCGCACGCCGCACGAGATCGGCGAGCCGCTGCTGGAGGTGCGCGGCCTGTCCGCCGCCAACGGCTTGAAGCATGCCTCCTTCCAGCTCCGTCGCGGCGAGATCCTGGGCTTGGCCGGGCTGATCGGCGCCGGCCGCACCGAGCTGCTGCGCGCCTTGTTCGGACTGGACGCCGTCCGCCAGGGCCAGATCCGCCTGGGAGCTTTCCAAGGCGCCGCGCTCCCCCCGGAACGGCTCGGGCAGGGCATGGGCTTCCTGAGCGAGGACCGCAAGAGCGAAGGGCTGGCGCTGTCGTTGCCCGTCGAGGAAAACCTGACGCTGTCCCGCCTGGAGCCCTTTGTTCACAACGGCTGGCTGCGCCCCGCCGAGCTCCGCCGGGCGGCCGTGGAGTGGATCGACCGGGTCGGCGTCAAGACCTCCGGCCCCGAAGCGCCCGTCAGCTCGCTGTCGGGCGGCAACCAGCAGAAGGTGCAGTTGGCCCGACTACTGCACCACGAGTGCGACGTGCTGCTGCTGGACGAGCCCACGCGCGGCATCGACGTGGCCAGCAAGGTCGTCATCTACGAATGGATCGGCCGGCTGGCGGCCCAAGGCAAGGCGATCCTCTTCGTCAGCTCCTACATTCCTGAGTTGCTCGGCGTCTGCGACACCCTGGCCGTAATGCACCGCGGCCAACTGGGGCCGGTTTGGCCGATCGCGGCGTGGGACGAGCGGCAAATCATGCTCGCCGCCGCGTCAGGGCAACCGGAAGCGGCCTAGGGCGTCTAATAGGAAAATGCGGATCTTTCTGTTGCTGCTGTACGCCGCCGCCCTGCCGGGTCAAAACCTGGGGGACGTGATCTCCGGCATGGAACTCCACTATAACCGGCTGGGTACGCTCCAGATTGACTTCGAGCAGGAGCTTCGCTACGCCGGCAGCCCCCGGGCCCTGGAGCGCGGCACGCTCTACCTGCTGCGGCCGCAGCGGATGCGCTGGGACTACACTCGGCCCCCCGGCAAGCTGCTCGTCGGCGACGGCGAAAAGCTCCAGATGTACAACCCCAACACCAACCAAGTCCGCACGGTCTACCTCGACGAGAGCGCCGACATGCGCGCGCCGTTGGCCTTCCTGCTGGGACGGCTCAACCTGCGCCGCCAGTTTAAGAACCTCAAGCTCGACAGCCGCGGCCGCCCGGCGCTGATCGGCGAGGGCCGCTCGGGCAAGGAGCAGTATACGCAGGTCGAGTTCTACTACGACCCGGCCGCGGATTACCGGCTCGACGAGGTGAAGGTGCTGGGCCGCGACGAGTCCGTCACGATATTTCGGTTTAGCAACGAGGTGGTCAACCCCCGGCTTGATCCGGCCCTGGTGGAGTTCACGGCGCCGCCGGACGCGGAGATTTTGCCGGAGCAACGGCTCGGGGAGCAGTAGGCCGGCTCCCCGTCCACCGGCCGGCTAAAGCCGGGCGGCTCCAATAACCGCAACGAACCGCCCACGAGGAGTGACTTTTCCCACCACCGCATGTCGCCTTGATCGCGCCTGATGCGCAGTCTACGAATGAGGCCTTGCTTTCCGCGGGCCTGGAGGTAACATCTTGCAACGATCCCAGACGATCACTCTACTGTTACTCGTCGGCCTCGCCGCCGCGAGCGTTGCGCCCGGCCAGCAGCAGCCGCCCGCCTTCGTGCAAGTCGTTGACGACTTCACGCGCGGCTCCGACAGTTGGCTCGCCGGCTTCACCGATTACGGCCTGGAGCAGGGCGGCATGGACCGTCTCGCCGAGCTGCGAGACTCGCCCTTGCAAGACGAGGGCGCCGAGACGCCCGAGCGCTCCTTCTTCGTCCAAAGCATGAACCGCTCCGACGACATCTTCATGTTCGTCAAAAAGCCCCTGGACCACTCCCACGGCATCGCGCCCGACGCCGAGTACGAAGCCGAATTTCTGGTGGAGATGTACTCCAGTGAGCCCACGGGTTGTTTCGGCGTCGGCGGCTCGCCGGGCGACTCGGTCTATTTGAAGATGGGCGGCCACGCTCAGGAGCCGGTCTCGCTGCTCGGCGACGAGGGCCTGCGGCTGAACATCGACAAGGACAACCAAGCCAGCGGGGGCGAGGACGTCAGCCTGGCCGGAACCATCGCCAACGGCCTGCCCTGCGACGAGGAAAACCGCGGCAAGTGGGTCAAGATGGAGGTCCGCCACACGCACCCCAACCCGATCCGCTCCTCGTCGAGCGGCGAGCTGTGGCTGGTCATCGGAACTGATTCCGGCTACGAGGGCCTCACGCAGCTCTACTACTCGCGCATCGCCGTGACGCTGACGCGCGTGGGAGGCGCGCAATGAGGCGGCCGGCGGTTTACCTGATCCCCTTGCTGTTGGCTTGGGCCGGAACGGCTGCGGCGCAGGTCGTCGTCAGCGCCGCCGCTTTTGAGTGGACCCGCCCCGTGGCGCCGGGCTCGATCGCGGCGCTGTTCGGCGATTTCCCCGTCGCCGAAGGGCTGGTTGCGCAGGAGCTCCCGCTGCCAACCCAGCTCGGCGGCGTCCGCGTCCTGGTCAATGGCGAGCCCGCCGGGCTCTATGCGGTCTTCCCGACGCAGATCAACTTCATGGCGCCGCCGGAGATGGAAGCCGGCCCCTACGTCACGCTGGCCCGGGTGGATGTCGAAATCGAGGGGATGACCGGCGACTGGGCGGGCATGTGGGTGCGGGACGTCAGCCCGGCGATCTTCACGCTCGACGCCGCGGACGCGATGCGCCCCGGCGCCGTGCTCAACCAGGACAACTCGGTCAACGGCCCCGGCAATCCGGCCCGGCCGGGCGAAATTTTGCAGATCTTCGGCATGGGCCAGGGGCAAGAACCGCTCGGCGACCTTCCGATGGTCTGGTTCCGCAACCATCGAGCCACGGCCGCGGCCA
>CAYOPA010000009.1:8550-28334 GCA_964405625.1 uncultured Bryobacterales bacterium | reverse complement strand
AAGTAGGCGCCCTCCAGCAGCTCTTCCACGGCAAAGCGGTGGAACTGCGGGGTCATCTCCGTGCCGCCGCAGAAGACGCCGGTGATGCCGTATTTCTTCAGCGAGATCCGGTCGCACAGCGCTTCCAGCAGCTTCGGGGTAGTGAAGATGCACTTGATGCCGGGGTGCGCGCCGAGAATAGTGATCGCCTGATCGATGCAGTGCTTCTTGTAACGCTCGACCTCGTCCATCTCGCCGCGCTTGAGCAGCTTCACCACCCAGCGGGGGTCGAGGTCGATACCGAAGTTGATGCCCCCGCGCACCTGGGCCAAGTGCTCAATCGCCAGACGCAGCCGCCGCGGACCGGTCGGTCCGAGCTGGAGCCAGTCCGCCCCGAGCGGGAAGTGCTCGTCCGGCAGGGTCTTCGAAAACTCCGAGTAGTCGATGCGGAAGTCGTCGATGTTGATGCGGGTCTTGGGCACGCCGGTCGTGCCCCCGGTCTCGAAGACGTAGACCGGCTTGTGCGCCAGTCCGCGCGGCACCCACTTGCGGACCGGGCCGCCGCGCAGCCACTCGTCCTGGAAGAGGCCGAATTTCTTGAGGTCGTCGTAGGTCTTGACCTCTTTGCGCGGGTCGAAGCCTAGCTCCTCGGCGCGGTTGAGCCAGAACTCGCAACCGGTCTCGGGCGAGAAATGCCACTGGATGATTTCGCGCACATGGGCGTCGAGGCGGGTGCGCGCTTCGTCCACGCGCTGCTGGAGCTCAGTCGAGATCGGCATAGGTCCCTCTATTCTGACCAAAAACGACGCCGCGCGGCCAAATCTTGGACCGCTGACCGCAAGATTGTCGGATTCAGGCGGGGGGCGCGGCTGGGGCCGGCCGTCGCGCTACCATCGTCTTTCCATGTCCACGCCGCTGATCCCACGCGAAACCCTCTTCGGCAACCCGCAAAGAACCAGCCCGCGCCTTAGCCCGGACGGCAAGCGCCTGGCCTGGCTGGCTCCCGAGGAAGGCGTCCTCAACGTCTGGGTGCGCACCATCGGCGCCGACGACGAGCGCGCCGTCACGCACGATCGCTCCACCGGCGTCCGGCTGTTCTTTTGGGCGCAGGACGCCGACCGCCTGCTCTACCTGCAAGACCGCGACGGCGACGAGAACTGGCATCTCTACGACATCGATCTGAAAACCGGCGCCGAGCGCGACCTGACGCCGTTCGAGAGCACGACCGTCGGCGATGTAATTACCGATCACAATTTCCCCGACGAGATTTTCGTCGCGATTAACAACCGCGACCCGCAGCTCTTCGATCTGCACCGGATTGACCTGCGCACCGGCGCAAGCAAGCTGGAAGCGCAAAACCCGGGCGCCTACGTCGGCTGGCTGGTGGACAACCAGTTCCGGCTGCGCGGCGCTCAGGCGGCCATGCCCGACGGCGGCTTTCAGCTCCTGACCGCAAAGACGCCCGGCGCCGAGCTGGAGGCGCTGCTCACGTGGGGACCCGAGGACAACGGCGGCGCCTTGGGCTTCGCGCCCGGCGATGCGTCGCTCTACATCGAAGACAGCCTGGAGAGCGACACCACTGAGCTTTACGAGCTCGACCTGGCGACCGGCGCCAAGAAGACCTTGGCCCGGCATGACAAGGTCGATGTCGGCCCCGTCATCCGGCACCCCACGGGCCGTCAAGTGCAGGCCGTCGGATTCGCGCTGCATCAGCTCGAATGGACTTTTTTTGATGCCGAGATGGAAGCTGATTTCAAGGCCCTCGGCAAGGTCGCCGCGGGCGAGCTCAACCTCGTCAGCCGAGACCGCGCCGACGAGAGCTGGCTGGTCGCATTTGCCGGCGACGCCGACCCGGTCCGCTACTACGCCTGGGATCGCAAGACCAGGAGGGCGCTCTACCTATTCTCCGATCGGCCGGAGCTGCAAGGTTTGCCGCTGGCGCCGATGCAACCGGTCTCAATCCCGTCGCGCGATGGCCTGGAACTGGTGAGCTACCTGACGGTTCCCGTCGACGCGGAACCGAAAAACCTGCCGCTGGTCCTCAACGTCCACGGCGGACCTTGGGCGCGGGACGAATGGGGCTACGACGCCGAGGCCCAATGGCTGGCCAATCGCGGCTACGCCGTGCTGCAAGTGAATTTTCGGGGCTCCACGGGTTTTGGGAAGAAGTTCCTCAACGCCGGCAACCGCGAGTGGGGCGCCAAGATGCACGACGACCTGCTCGACGCCGTGGAGTGGGCCGTCGCGCAGGGCGTGGCCGACCGTGAGCGCATCGCCATCTACGGCGGCAGCTACGGCGGCTACGCGGCGCTGGCCGGGGCCGCCTTCACGCCGGACGTTTTCCGCTGCGCCGTCGATATCGTCGGTCCGTCAAACATCTGCACGTTGATCGAGTCGATCCCGGCCTATTGGGCGCCGCTGATGCACCAATTCCGCGTGCGCGTGGGAGACATTGAGACCGAGCGCGACTTCCTGGAGGCCCGTTCGCCGCTGTTCAAGGCCGACGAGATCCGCATTCCGCTGCTGATCGCCCAAGGCGCCAACGACCCGCGCGTCAAGCAAGCCGAGAGCGAGCAGATTGTCGAGGCGCTGCGAACGAAGGGCAAGGAGGTGGACTACCTGCTGTTCGCCGACGAAGGCCACGGGTTCGCGCGCCCGCCCAACCGCATGGCCTTCCATGCCGAGGCTGAGCAGTTTCTGGCCCGCCACCTGGGCGGCCGCGCCGAGCCGCCTTCACCGGACGAGGCCGAGCGAATTGCGGGGTTGCGCAAGTAGCGCCGCTACGTCTGGCCGATGCGGTGGACTTTGATGACGTCGGTCCGGCCCCCGGTGGTGAGTGGCGTCCCGGCGACGATGATGACGAGGTTGCCGGGCTCGGCCCACTTGAGCTCTTGCAGAATCTCATCGACGGCCACCACCAGTGCGTCGAAGTTGGCCACGCCGTCGAGCGGTTTGGAGCGCACGCCCCACAGCAGCTTCATGCGGTGGCAGACATCGGAGTGCCGAGAAAAGGCCGCGATGGGGCAGGTCGGATGGTGCTTGGAGAGCTGCGTCGCTGAATAGCCGGTCTCGGAATAGACGGCGATGTAGCGGGCCCCGAGCTGCTCGGCCAGGCGCGCCGCGCTGTGGGCGACCTCGGCGGAGAAAACGTCCTCCGCGCGCGGCGGCGGCTCTAGCTCTAAGCGCGCTCCGCTGCGGTAGCTTTCCGCCGCCTGAATGATCTTGCCCATCATCCGAACGGTCTCCAGCGGGTATTTGCCCACGGCCGTCTCGCCCGAAAGCATCAGGCAGTCCGTGCCGTCGAACACGGCGTTGGCCACGTCGCTGGCTTCGGCGCGGGTCGGCAGCGGCGCATGGATCATGCTTTCGAGCATCTGCGTCGCCGTGATGACGGGCTTGCGCCAGCGGCTGGCGGCCTCAATAATGCGCTTCTGCGCCACCGGCACCTGCCAGGCGTTGAGCTCCACGCCCAGGTCGCCGCGGGCGACCATCACCGCGTCGGTGGCTTCCAGAATTCCGTCGAGCTCCTTCAGCGCCTGCGGCTTTTCGAGCTTGGCGATTAGTTGCGCGTGGCCGCCGGCCCACTCGATGAAATTTTTCGCCAGTTGCACGTCCTTGGCGCGGCGCACAAAGGACTGGGCGATGTACTCCACGCCTTGCGACAGCGCGAACTTCAAATCCTCCTTGTCCTTGTCGGTGATGGACGGCACGCGCATGTCGGCGCCGGGCACGTTAACGCCCTTGCGCTCGCCCAGCGGCCCGTCGTTGAGGACCTCGAGGAGGACGTCGCGGCCCTGCACGCGGATGACGCGCAGTTGCAGGGCGCCGTCGGCGAGTAGCACGGGGTCGCACGGCTTGACGTCGTCGGCCAGCGAGTCATAGTCGATGGAAATGCGGGCGCTGTCGCCGATGATCTCGTCGGGCGTTAGGCAGAGCGTGTCCCCGGCGTGGAGGTCCAGCGGCTGACCGCCTTCGATCCGGCCGGTGCGCACTTTCGGGCCTTGTAAATCGGCCACGATGGGCACCATGCGGTCGCGACCGGCGGCCGCGGCGCGGACGTTGGCGACGGTCTGCTGATGCGTGGCGTGGTCGCCGTGCGAAAAATTGATGCGCACGGCGTTCATGCCGGCGTCGAGCAGCTCGCCGATTCTTTCCTGCGTGCTCGTCGCGGGTCCGAGCGTGCAGAGGATTTTTGTTTTTCTCATCGTCGGCTTGGTCCGGCCGCCGGAGCCGGCCTAGGCCAGCAGCTTGGCGGCAATGCCTTCCAGTGTATCGGCCAATTCCACGTCGAAGGCCGTAATACCTCCGGCATCGTGGGTGGAGAGGTCGACGATGACCTTGCCGTAAACGTTAGACCACTCGGGGTGGTGATTGAGGGCTTCAATGCGCGTGGCGGCGGCCGCCATGAACCCGAAGGCATGCGTAAAGTCCGGGAAAGCGTACTCCCGGTGCAGCTTGCCGTCGGCGAGCGTCCAGTCTTGCATGCGGTCCAGCGTCTCCTTGATACGCGCGTCGGTCAGCTTCTGTCGGCTCGGCATGCGATCATCATAGCGCGGCGGGCCTGACCGGCCCCGTCGCGCGTTACTGAACGGCGCCGCAGGCCGGCTGTCCGCCGACGGCCGTGATACTGGCCGAGCCGACGCTGTTCCGCATCGTCAGGCTGACCCCGCCGATGTCCGCCGCCCGGCCGCTGACCGAAAAGCGCGCCTGCATCAAGAATCCGCCATCAAGCGCTCCCGCCCCCGAGCCGGAGGCAAAGCGGGTCTGGAAAGCCTGCACCAAGTCCGGGCGCGTGGCCGCATCGCCGGTCAGCTCCAGCGGACTGGCCGCCCCCGGAGCGGGCTGGAAGGCGAAGAGCAATCCGGAGACCTCGCGGGTGCTCGAATAACCCATTACCTCCACGAGCAGCTCCGAGCTAGACGGGCACGAGAAGGTCGCCGATTGCAGCAGGGGGGCCTGCAGCGCGACTGTTGCGGAAGCCGTCGCTGGCGCCAGATCCGGGCTGACGTCGACGCCGTTGGCTTCAAAGCCCGCCAGAAAGCGCAGCGTCCCCGCGACTCCGCCGGTCTGGAAGCCGACATCGACCGGCTCAGAGCCGCCGAGGTCCACCTCCTGGCGCGCGCCGCCCGCCTCCAACTGGGCCGAGGCGCACGGCAGCAGTCGGCCGCCGGAGCCGCCGCCCGCCTGGGCCGGATCGTCCACCACCGTGATCGAGCAGGTCTGGCTGACCGTCGCCGAGCTTCCGGGGAAGCCGGGAGAGAGGAGGAGGTTGAAGGTATACACGCCGGCTTCGGCGGGCGCGCCGCTGATCGTGTCGCCGCTCAGCGAAGCCCACGAGCCGCCGTCCAGCGCCTCCAGCTCCCAGGCTGCGTCGGCCGTATCGCAGGCCGCGACCAACGGTTGCGAGTAGGCGACGCCCGCCACGGCGGTCGCGAATCCGCAGTCGAAGGCGGGAACCCCGGAACCGGCCGGGAAAACAGCGAGACCCGGATCTAGCCGCAGCGACTGCCGCAGCACGGCCCGCACGGCCGCGCCGTCGGCGCCCTCGGCTTCAACGCGAACCGCGGACTGCTCGGCGGGCGGCAGGCTGTCGCTTCCCACGACGGAGATCCGAGCCGAGCGCAGCGTGGCCACGGCAAGGTAACGCCCTAGCGAGGCGCTGTCGCCCTCGGCGCCGGTGAGGGTCAGTTCCGAGCCGAACAGCCCGACGCGGTTCGCGCTGAACGCGAGCTCCAGTGGACAATCGCCGCCGGGCGGCAACAGCGTCCCGGCGCAGCCCGAGCCTTCCAATGAAAAGGGTTCGTCCATGGTCAGCTCGCCGACGCGCCCGGTGCGTTCGCTTTCGTTGCGCAGCGCACAGCGCAGCACGCTCTGGGAACCGACAGGCGTCCTGGGAAAAGCGACCGCATCGTCGGCGCAGCTCAGCGAGAGCTCATCGCGCGGGAGCTCGGCGTCGGCCTCGTCCAGGTCCACATTAAACGTCAGGGGCGGGCAGTCGGCGCAGACCGACTCCGGGTTGCGGACGGCCACGCTCGCGACTCCCGAGCCCGGCGGCGCCGAGAACGTCACCTCGGTGCAGACTGAGGGTCCGCGGTCGCCTAGCCCGCAGCCGCCCACCGTGGGATTGCCGCCCTCACAGAAACCGTCCGCGAGACCGTCCACGAGAATCTCCGCGTCGCGATGGATGTTCTCGCCGACGAGGGTGACCTCCAGGCAGCCGCCGGGGCCGATCGTGATTCGCGGTTGTTGGATCGTTGGATTCAGGGCGGTGATGTCGAAACAGGCGGGCGCGGATTCAGCATTGGAGCCGCGATCGAAGGCCGTCAGCTTCGCCGCCGCCGGATCAGCCGCGCAGGGCAGCGACGCCGTTCGCGGTCGCTGCGCCGCCAGTAGAGCCGCGTCCACTTCGGCCAGAACCGTGGTGGCGAAGAGCCCTTGTGCGATCTCGCGAGCTTCCGGCCACAAACCGGCGGTCGCCGGGCACTGCGCCGCGCCGGAAGGCAGGTCCGCGCCATCCCACCGAACCGACAGCGGCTCGGAGCCTTCCACCCGAGCCTCGATGTCCACCGCCAAACACAAGGTCGGACTGCCCGCCGTGGCGCTCATCGGCCGCAGCGAGGTGATGCTGATACCGCCGGTAATCTCCAGAGCTGTCGGAGGGGAACAGACCTGCCGCGAACCTTCGCCGTTGCACACCGAAACCTGGGCGGGACCGACCGTTGCCACCAGCTCCGCCGGCAGGCAAACGCTAATCCCAGTGGATCCGGAGACCAAGTCGACCGGCAACCGCCGCCCCCCTGCCGGGCCGTCCAATACCACGACGGACGTGGCGCTGAAGCCCTGGCCGGCGATGATCAGCTCGCAGGGACGACCAATAGCCCAAGTGCGCGGATTGAGATCCGAGATGACCGGTTGGACGCGGAATTCAACCGGACCCGCTCGCTCTCCGTCGGGATTTTCCACCTCGATCGGAATCACGCCGCCGACGCTGAGCGAGCGAGCTGGGATCGTCACCAGAATCCTGTTGGGGTTAAACCAAAGCGCATCGGAAAACGGGACTCGAACACCGTCCAGCAACACAATTGCCTGCGGGTCGAGATCCGACCCGTTGACGTTGACCCGCAACGGACCCGAGCCCGCGGGAATGATCGACGGCGCAATCGAGCTGATCCTCGGAGGCGGAACAGATTCGGGCTCCCCGATCCGAAATGGAAAACGGACTGAGGTGTTGCCGTTGGCGTTGCGCACGTTAACCGAGGCGAAGCCGGCCGTCGCCAGCATCGGCGCCGGGACGATCGCATCCAACCGGGTCGAGTCAATAAACGTTGTCACGAGCTCCTCGCCGTTCCACAAGACGGTGGCGCCGGGCTCGAAACAGCTCCCGTCCACTCGTAGGGCGACGGGGCCTGAGTTCACACCGGCGGACGCCGGCGTCAAGCCGCTCAACGGAGTCGGACGGATCAAAAACGGCAGCGGCGCCGAATCGCCCAAATTGGACTGCCGGACGACAAGCTCGTTCAGACCCGGAGTCGCCAGCGCCTCGGACGTCACGATTGCGATCAGTTCGCCGCCGCTGCCGGGCATGGTCGCCAGTGGCACGCCGCCCAGTACGATCTGCCCGTCAGACGGCAGGCTGCGTCCGTCCACGGAAATCTCAAACGGCGGACACGGCGGAGGTCCCGAGGATGGGGCGACGGTTGCCGGCACGGGCGGCGCCGGGTCGTTGATGGTGAACGTCCGGGCCGCTGAGGTGTTGCCATTGGTGTTGCGCACTGTGACCGCTACAACGCCGGGGGCCGTCAGCTCCGACGCCGGAATGATCGCCTCCAGGGTGGTGGCGTTGACGAAATTCGTGGCCAGCGGCATGTCGGACCAGAAAGCCTCGGCGCCGGGCTCGAAGCAGTTCCCTGTGAGCGTGATGACGGTGTCGCCGCTTCCCGCAAACACGAACAGTGGGCTAATCGAGTTGAACGGGGTGGCTCCGATGAGGAATGACAGCGGGTTCGACACCAGGACCCCCGCCCCAGCCACGTCGATCTCCACTGTGAGCGTGGCCATGCCCGGCGTCTCCAGTTGGCTTGACAGCACGGTGGCCTGGATCTCGGTCGAAGCGAGCGCCGTGATGGCGAGGACATGGCGCGTGGAGGCAGCGTCCTCCAAGATTGCCACGGCGTTGGTCGGGAATCCCGAGCCCACGATGGAAATGTCGAACGGCCCGCACGGCGGGTACGATGAGTTGGGATCGACGGAGTCCAAGACGGGTTGGCCGAAGAGCGCAGCGCCGAAGGCCGCGAAGACGAAGAGGCGTTTGAGGTGGAGGATGATCCGCATGGAGGCGTGCGCCGTAGGGGGAAGAAAAAACAAAACCCAGTATACTGGACCAGATTCGACCGCGACATTCGGCGAGGCTGTACACTACAGGGGGCGGCGACGATGAGCTCAATGATCTTGGCAATTGGGGCGCTTTCCCCGCCGCGCCTGGGAAAAATCGGCGTCGCCGCCTGCATGGCCGTGGCGGCTCTCGGCGTGGTCGCGGCGGTCGGCCAAACCCGCCTGGAGCAGGGCGCCTACCGGTTGGAGATCTCGCTGGAACGCGAGGCGGCCGGTCGCTGGGAGGCTGTCGACCCCGGCTTGGTGCTGGAAGCCAACGAGCTCGTACGATTCCGCATCGAGTCCAACACGGACGGCTACCTCCACGTAACGAACAAAGGCACGACCGGGGCCTACACGTCTCTGTTCCCCTCCGCTGAAGCCGGCGAGGAGAACCGTATCGAGGCCGGTAAGCCGTTCCGAATCCCGCAGACTTCCGGCGCCTTTCGGCTGAAAGGCCCGGCGGGCCACGACGTGGTTTATTGGATTTTGAGCCCGCAACCGCTGCCGTCGGCCTACAAGCCGTTGCCGCCTCCGCCGGCGTCGCCCAAACCCACGCCGGAGATGCTGCCGCGCTGTGACGAGACCATTCTGCGGGCTCGCGGCGACTGCGTCGATTCCTCCGCCGGGGTGCGGCAATCCCAGGAGCGGGGCACGAACGACACGGCGTTGCGCTCGCGCGAGCTGCTGTTCGTGCAGCGCAACAAATCGTCAGTGGTCAGCGCCCCGGAAGGCCTGACCGGCCCGGTGATTTTCGAGTTCCGGGTCGCCCATAAGTGAGCGCCATGGTCCGGTTCGAGCGCATTTTGGGTCTTGTTTTAATGCTGGCTGCGGCGCTGCCCGCCCAGCAAGCCCCGGATCGCAAACGCGACCTTTCGTTGGTGGAGGACGATCCGGTCAAGGCGATTGCCGAGCACGGCGTCCCGCGCAGCTACGCGCTGATCGTGGGAGTGTCGGACTACCAGAAGCTGCCCCAAGATAAGTGGCTCAAGTACCCCGATCGCGACGCTGAAGCGATCTACCGCATCTTGATCAGCCCTGAGGGCGGCAATTTTCGCGCGGAGAACGTGCGCTTGCTCGCCGGCGCCAAGGCGACCCGCGAGAACTTGCGCAAGGAGCTCGAAGAGTGGCTGCCGTCCAAGGCGCAGGCCGGCGACCGCGTCCTGATCTACTTCGCCGGCCACGGCTTCGTCTACGATGGCCAAGCCTATCTGGCGCCTTATGACATCGACCCCGACGACATCGCCGGCACCGGCTACGCCATGAGCCGCCTGGGCGAGGTGATCGGCGGCGGTATCGAGGCCAAGGACAAGATCCTGATCACCGACTCCTGCCACAGCGGCGCCATCACGCCGTCGAGCGAGGGCGAGGCCAACGCGGCGATCAACAAGTCCTTGCTGGACCTGACCAGCTCCACGTTCGTACTCACAGCCAGCCGTGACCGCGAGTCGTCCTATGAAGGCGAAGACTGGGGCGGGGGACACGGAGTCTTCACCTACTACGTGGTCAAAGGCCTGGAAGGCGAGGCGGACTGGAACGGCGACGGCATCGTCACCGCTGATGAGCTGGCTGAATACACCCGCACCGAAGTCCGCCGCGCGACGCGCACCTTACAGACGCCGACCTCCGACCGCGGCAGCTTCAATCCCAACATGCTGCTGGCGTATTTTCCCAACGGCGCCGGCGTCTCGCTCGGCTCCGGCCCGCCGGAGGCGCGCACGGGGACGCTGGTGGTGGAGTCGAACCGCGAAGGCGTGGAGTTTTTCCTCGATGACCAGCCGCAGGGCGTGGTCAATCCCGGTAAGCCGCTGACCTTGCCGGGACTGACGGCCGGCCCCCACGTCGTCAAGGGCGTCAAGATGGGCTATGAGCCCGACGGCCCGCGCGAGGAGATCGTCTACCCCGGTCAGACCAAGACGATCAAGCTGAAGGTTCTCTACCCGCGCCGCCAAAGCCCCGAAGCGGCCAAGGCGCTTGAGGACGGCATTGAGCTCTACCAGCGGGGCAACTACCGCCGGGCGGTCGAGAAGCTCGAGCTGGCGATGTCGCTGGAGCCGGACTACTCGCGGGCGGCGATGTTTCTGGGCCGCGCCTATAGCGCCTCGTTCCAGTTTGACGAGGCGCGGCGGGCCTACGAGAGGGCGATCGAGATTGATCCCGACTATCTGGAGGCGCGCGCCAGCTTCGGCGGCATGCTGCTCGATATCGGCGAGGAAGACGAGGCGATCCGACAGCTCACCTTCGTCACCCAGCGCGACCGGGACAATTTCCTGGCGCACCTGATGCTGACGCACACGCTGCACCTCAAGGACCTCTACGACCGCTCCATCGAGGCGGCCGAGCGGGCGATAGAGCTGGAGCCGCAAGCGGCCGAGCCCTATCTGGTGCTGGCCGACAACCTCCGCTTGAGCGACCAGTGCGACCAAGCGCTCCCGGCCTACTCGCGCTACCTGGAGCTGAGCGATTTCGAAAGCTCGGCCGCCGAGAAATTCTTCAGCTACGGCGTGCGGGGCTTTCTGGTGGGCGGCGGCAAGAAGACGCGCGCCGGAACCAAGGACATCTGGCGGCAGTTACAGGTCCGCGCCCATCACGGATTGGGCGATTGCGAGCGCATCTTGCTGCGGCCCGACCCGGCGATTGCGCATTTTCGCAAGGCGCTGAGCCTGGACGCGGAGGATCCGATGTTGCACTTTGGAATGGGGCTGGCGTTGACCCGCAAAACCGAAGTCACCGGCGATCTGGCTTACCTGCCCGAGGCCGTGCGCTACTTCCAGAACGTGGTCCGCATCAACAGCGCCCTGGATGAGGCTGAGCAGGCGCGCGGCTATATTGGAAAGCTGGAAACGCTGCTGGCCGGCGCCCGTTAGGACTAAAACATCTGATGGCGAAAAAGACTCTGTTTATGCTTCTCGCGGCGGCGCTCGCCGTTCCAGTACTGCCAGGACAAGTCCCGGGGGCGGCGCCGATGCTCAAAATCTCGATTCTGGACGGCCAGGGCGCGGTGAACAACATCAAGCAGCGGCAGGCGCGCGAGCCGGTGGTGCGGATCACGGACGAGAACGACCGCCCCATCGGCGGCGCGCTGGTGACCTTCACATTGCCGCAAAACGGCCCCGGCGCGGTGTTCAGCAACGGCGCCCGGACGCTCACCGTTTCCACCAACCCCAACGGCGTGGCGCAGGCCGGCGCCATGACGGTGAACACGACGAAGGGCGATTTCGTGATCAACGTGCTGGCGTCGCACGAAGAATCCACGGCGACGGCGGTCATCGGACAGACCAACATCGGGGTGGGCCTGTCGGCGTTGTCCATCGGGCTGATCGTGGGCGCGGTTGCGGCAGGCACGGTGACGGCGGTGGTGCTGGCGACAGGGAACGGCGATTCGCCGAGCCCGTCGTCGCCAACCACCATTGGCCCCGGTGGCGGCGGGGTGACGGCGCCGGGCGCGGCTGGGCGCGGCAGAGGCGGTTTTCGGATTTCGTTCTGAGCGCGGTCGTTCGCCGCGCTACCCGCCAGATAAACCTGGGCGGCTCATTCCTCGTCAATAAGCAGAGCAGCTTGGCCGATAAGGGCGACGAGGAACGTTGTCTTGATCTCCGCCATCGGATCCGTCGCGGCAGCCGCTGGCGCGCTTGGCCTGGGCCTGGGCGCCGCCCGGGGACTGTCGGCGAAGGATCGCGCCGCCGTCCAGGAGCTGCGCAAGACCGATCAGGAGGTCCGGGCGCACGAGGCGGCGCACTTGGCTGCCGCCGGCGGGCTGGCGCGCGGCGTCAGCTTTACCTACGTCACCGGACCCGACGGCCGGCAGTACGCGGTGGGGGGCGAGGTCAGTCTCGACGTCTCCCCGGAGCCCGGCAACCCGGAAGCCACCCTCCGCAAGGCCGAGCAGATTCGCGCCGCCGCCAACGCTCCCGCCAACCCGTCGGGCCAGGACCGCCAAGTCGCCGCCCAAGCCGCGCAGATGTCCCTGGTCGCGCAACAGGAGCTCTCCGAGCGCCGCCAACAGCAACAGGATCAGGCGCGCGCCGGATCAGCGGCCCAGTACGAGCGCGGCGCCCAAGATAGCGGCGAGGAGCTCTTGTCCACCCTCTCCGCGCTCGCCTGATTACGCCAGCCCCTGGTAGTAGAGGCTCACCCGCTCGCCCTTGCACTCCAAAACAAACCGGTGCGAGTAGTTTCCGGATCGAATCACGATCGATCGACGGCCCCGAAACCCCGTCCTCTCCGCCCAACGATACGCCTCTTCACGGGATCTGAGCTCCATCATACGCTCCCAAGACCCGCCGGAAAGGTTTCACCCACGGGCCTTCGCTTGGGATAGCGAGAAATGACGGTGGAACACGTCATGAAGTGAGCCGTGAGCCGTGAGCCGGCTACCCGTGGCGTTCGTAGAGCAGGGCGTCGGAACCGACGCCGCGGGATCGTAGCAGCTCACAGCACTGGGCGATCATCTCGGGCCGGCCGCAGAAGTAGATATCCACATCCGACTCGCGGCCTTTGAGCGTCGTCTCCAGTCGCCCCTGGACGCGGCCCGCGCCCCCTCGCCAGCCGGGGCCGGGCTGGGTCACTGTCGGGTGGAACTGGAAATTCTCATACTTTCGCGCGAGCTCCTCAAAGCGCTCGCGGTAGAGAATGCGCTCCGGGGAGCGGGCGCCATAGAGCAGCTCAATGCGGCGGTCGTGCGCCGACGGCAACAGCGATTCCAGCATGGAGCGCAGCGGCGTGATCCCGGCTCCCGTGGCGACAAAAACGGAGTCTCGCAGAGGCCGTCGCAGGGCGAAGTCGCCGGCGGGGCCCCAGGCTCGGAGCTCGTCGCCGGGTTCGAGCTCCCGCAGGAACCGGCCGCCGGCGTCGCCTCCCACGTAAACTGCCAGCTCAAAACGGTTGGCCTCTCCCGGCGCCGACGCGATCGAGTAGTAGCGGTCCTCTTGGAAGCCGCCCTGACGCAGGCTGAGCCGCAGGTGCTGCCCCGGAGTAAACTCGAACCGCTCACGGTCGGCCGCCTCGAACACGCAGCCAAGGATGTCATCGCATAGCATCGCCTTGGCGACCAGGCGCGCGGGGAAATCACCAGCCGGCCGCATCATGAGAGGGCTTCGACGGCCCTTTCGGCCAACGCTTTGGCAAGGGTGGGATGGCCGCCCAGCGGCTCGCTCTGAATCAGCAGGACGCCCGGCGCGCGCTCGGAGGCCTCGGCCATCAGCTTCGGCAGGTCGTTCTTGAGATGTACGCCCATCACTAAGAAGTAGGGCGCCACGACGATCCGGCGGGCGCCTTGGGCGGCGAGCTCCGCCACGGCGTCGGCCAGGGAAGGCTCGGCGAGCTCCAAAAAGGCCTCTCGCCACAACGCGAAGCCGCCGAGCTCGGCCGCCGTGCGGGCGACTTCCCGGACGGACAGATTGGCTTCGGCCACGCGCGAGCCGTGCGCGAAAACGATGAGCGCTGCTGAGGTCAACTTACAGTTTAGCGTCCGTTCGACTGGCGTCCGGCGGCGGAGCGCGCGAGCTCGTCGCAGCGGTTGTTGTCGGCGTGGTCGGCGTGGCCCTTCACCCACTTCCACTCGATCGTGTGTCGGTTGACGGCTTCGTCGAGCGCCTGCCACAGATCCTGATTCTTAACGGGCTCCTTGGATGCGGTCTTCCAGCCGCGCTTCTTCCAGCCCGGCATCCACTGCGTAATGCCGTTCTTGACGTACTGAGAGTCGATCTCCACGACGACTTGGCAGGGCTCCTTCAACGCGTTGAGCCCTTCCAGCACGGCGGTCATCTCCATGCGGTTGTTGGTGGTGGCGGGAGCGCCGCCGGAGAGCTCCTTCTTCTGTTCGCCGTAGCGCAGGATGGCAGCCCAGCCGCCGGGGCCGGGATTGCCCAGGCAGGAACCGTCGGTAATCAAGGTAATCCGCTTCACTCGCTCGATTGTAGCCCGCCCGCCGGCCCCGCTTGCATTCCGGCCGTCCTTGTGATTCTATAATTCCAGAAGTACAGAAATATGGAACCCGAAAGCGCCACGGCTCACTACGCCGACCAGTTCGCCGCGTTGGGCTCGGAGGCGCGGCTGCGTATCCTGCGGCTGCTGCTCGCGGCGCATCCCGTCGGCATGGTGGTGGGCGAGCTGCAACAGGAGCTGGGCATGGCCGCATCGACGCTCTCGCACCACCTGGAGCGGCTCAAGCACGAGGGGCTGGTGGATTCCAAGCGCGAGGGAACGTTCTTGCGCTACAGCGCGCACGCCGAGGCGTTGCGCGACCTGCTGGCCTTCTTGTGGTCGGAGTGTTGTAGCCGAGGCGGCCTGTTGGACCCCCAGGATGTGCTGGCGTGTTGTGAAATCAGTGAGCGGTGAGCAGCGGTGAACAGTTGGGACGGAGAGGGTGAATGAGGATCTTGATTCTTTGTACCGGAAATTCTTGCCGCAGCCAGATGGCGGAAGGGCTGTTGCGTTCCTTTGACGATCGCCTGGAGGTCTTCTCCGCCGGCTCCAAGCCGGCCGACGAGGTGCACCCGATGGCCGTCCGCGTGATGCGGGCGGCCGGGTTGGATATCTCCGACGGCCGTCCCAAGAGCGTGGACGAATTTATCGAGCAGCCGTTCGACTACGTCATCACCGTCTGCGGCAACGCCCGCGACGCTTGCCCGGTTTTCGTCGGCGAGGTGGGCGAGCGGTTGCACATCGGCTTCGACGACCCGGCCCACGCGACCGGGACGGAGGAGGAGATCCTGGAGATCTTTCGCCGCTCCCGCGACGAGATCCGCGACGGTTTCCGGGAGTTTTACGAAAAGCAGGTCTTGCCGCGTATGAGCTAGTTTTCGGCCCCGGGCTTCAGCCCGGGGAAACAAGGGCGCCGCGACCCCCTCGGACCCCGGGCTGAAGCCCGAGGCTAAAGTCAGCCACGCGTCTCCGACGCGAATAGCCTCGCTCAATTTGGGCGCGAGCATCTGAAGTCACTCATTAGGGAGGAACGAAAAATGCAATCCGCCGTGGAGTTTGCCACCAACACCCGCATCCACGTGGCGCTGGAGTCCGCCGACGTGGAGCGCTCGATCGGGTTCTACGAGACCCTGTTCGGCCAGCCGCCGACCAAGGTGCGGCCCGGCTACGCCAAATTCGAGGTCGCCGATCCGCCGGTCAACTTATCGCTCAACGCATCGCCGTCCGCCCGCCCGGCGGCGTCGCATTTTGGCGTACAGGTGAAGTCGACCGAGGCGGTCAGCGAGGCGACCGAGCGCTTCCGAGCCGCCGGCCTGACGACGGAAACCGAGGACAATGTCACCTGCTGCTACGCGGTCCAGGATAAGGTCTGGGTCAAGGACCCTGACGGCAACGCCTGGGAGATCTTCGTGGTGATCGACGCCGACATGGCCGAGCACGGCAAAGCCGCTGAGGGCCAATGCTGCGCGCCCGCGCCTACGCTCGTCTCGTTGGGGTGAGCGGCGCTCAGGCGGCCGATTCGAGCTGCTCTTCAAAGAAGCGATCCACCGTGCCGATCACTTCTTCGGGGCTTTCGCAGCGGTAGATCGCCTTGCGCAGGTGCGATCCGTTGCGGACCCCGCGAGTGAAGTAGGTGGCGAACTGCTTCATCTTGCCGCTGACCTCGCCGGAGATCTTGTCCTGCTTCTCGATCAGCAGCGCGTAGTAGCTCTTGATCATCTCGTAGCGGTCGGCTTCGGTCGGCTCGTCGTAGCGGCCGGTGGCGACGTACTGCTGGATTTGCCGGAAGATCCATGGATTCGAAGCGGCCGCGCGGCCGATCATCACGCCGTCGCAGCCGGTATGTTCGAACATCCGTACGGCGTCCTCCGGCGAAAAGACGTCGCCGTTGCCCACCACCGGGATCGAAACCGACTGCTTCAGGGCCGCGATCCAGTCCCAGTTGGCGTTGCCCGAGTAGCCCTGGGCGCGGGTGCGGCCGTGCAGCGCGACGCCTTGCAGGCCGACCTGCTCGGCGATCTTGCCGACCTCGCAGCAGACGATCTCGTTGTCATCCCAGCCGGTGCGGAACTTGCACGTAAACGGGATGGAGACGGCTTTTCGCACCTGGGTCAGGATCTCTTCAATCAGCGGCAGGTCGCGCAACAGGCCCGAGCCGCCGTTACACTTGACGACCTTTTTGACCGGGCAGCCGAAATTCATGTCGACGCCATCAAATCCCAGGTCTTCCACCACGCGGGCCGCGTCAGCCAAAACCTGGGGGTCGGAGCCGAAGAGCTGGGCCACGATCGGGTGCTCATCGGGCTCGAAATAGAGGTAGTTGAAGTTGGTGCGGCGGTGCGGCTTCTTGCCGCCCTTGCGGCGCTTGTCGTCGGCGATAATGCCATGCGAGCTGGTGAACTCGGTCATGATCAGACCGCAGCCGCCGAGGTTGCGAATGAAGCGCCGAAAAACGGTGTCGGTGACGCCGGCCATCGGCGCCAGAGTCACCGCAGGCTTCAGCTCCAGCGGACCGAAGCACAGTTTTTGGGGAACCGCGAACACGTATCTTGATCTTACCGCGCCCCCCGCTCAGTCGCCGGCGACCGGTTCGGGCTCCGACGTCGGAGTGGTCCGCCACCACAGCCGCCGCGCCCAGAGCCCCAGGTCGTCGAGCAGGCTGTAGTAGGTTGGCAGCACGACTAGCGTCAGGGCGGTGGACGCGATCAGGCCGCCCATAATGGTGCGGGCCATGGGGAAGTAGCGGGCGTTCCCGATGCTCGAATCGCCCAGCGCCAGGGGAATCAGGCCCACCACGGTCGTGGAGGCCGTCATCAGAATCGGCCGCAGCCGCTCGCGGCAGCCCTCGCGGGTGGCGTCGGAGCGGGAGTAGCCGCGGCGGCGCAGGTTGTTGATGTGGTCAATGAGGACGATGCCGTTGTTAACGACAATGCCGACCAGCACCAACATGCCGATGCGCGACATCATGTTGAACGGCGTTCCCGTCAGCAGCAGGAAACCAGCGATTCCCACGGCCGCGAACGGCAGCGAGAGCATGATCGCAAACGGGTGCGACAATGACTCAAACAGCGCCGCCATCACGAAATAGACCATGAACAAGGCCAGCAGGAGATTGAAGAGCATCGCCTGGTCCTCCTGGTTTTGCTGCTGCGTCCAGAAACCGAAGGACCAGCCGTATCCGGGCGGGAATGGATACTTGTCCAACGTTTTCCGAAAGATCTTCATGCCCTCGTCCCGCTTGTCGCCGGAGTAGATGGCGCCGAACCAGACGTAGTTCTGGCGGTTTTCGCGGCGGATCTGGCCGGCGATGCGCTCCATCTCGAAGCGGGCGACCTGCTCCAGCCGGATCGGCGCGCCGTCAGGCCCGGCGCCGACGATGATCGACCGCAGATCGTTGAGATCCTGCAAATCGTCAGGGTGCATCCGAACCCACAGCTCCACCTCGCCGTCGGGCGTGCGGTAGCCGCGGATCTGGCGGGCGCGGGCCACAATCCCAAGCACCTCGCCCACCGTCTGCGGATTGACGCCGAACTTACGCGCCAGCGCCCTGTCGAGCCGGATCTGGACCTCTTCGCGGGCGCCGTCGTCGCCGGCAAAGCTCTCGGAGAAGTTGGGCTTCTTCAATAACTCCTGGCGTAGCTCGCCGCCGATACGAGCCAGCTCGGAGGGGTTGTCGCCGAACAAGTTCGCTGAGATCCAACTGTTGTTCTGGCCGCCTTGCTGAGCGCCAGTGCGAATCTGAGAGCCGGGAATTACAGGGAGCTCGTCGTTGATTTGCTTGCGGAATTCCTGGGCTTCGTCGAGCGTGATCGTATTCTTGTCAAAGTAGACGCGGGTCCAAGCGGAGTTGTTGGAGTAGCGGGTGAGGTAGTCGCGGATTTTGAAGCGAGCCCGGTTGGCTTCCAGAAAGGCCTCCACGGGGCCGACGTACTCCTGCTCGATTTTGGCGTAGTGGAAGTTTTCGGAAAACTCGTACTGCACCATCAGGGCGCCCATCTCCGAGGCGTCGGGCGTGTTGTCGGGCACCTTGTTGATCAACAGATAGAGCGAGCCCGCAATCAGCGCCGGAACCAGTGCGAAACCCGTCAGGAAGCGATGCCGCAGCGGCCAGTCCACCATGCGCAGGTACGCGGCGGTGAAGGCATGCCCGCCTCGTCCCGCTTTGCCGCCGCCGTTGCTGCTGCCGCTCGGCAACCGCGCTGAAAGGGAAGGAATCAGCGTTAAGGAAATAAACAACGAGCACAACAAGGCGAAGATCACCGCCACGCCGACCTCGCCCAAAAAGACAGTCAGCTCCGAACGCGCTCCGAATACCAGCGGTACGAAGATGATGATCGAGGTGAGCGTGGCCGCGATCACGGCCGTGGTCACCTCGCCGGCGCCCTCGGCGGCGGCTTTGTGGGGCGGCACGCCCTTCTCGAGCTTCTGGAAGATCGACTCCAGCACCACGACGGCGTTGTCGACCAGCATGCCGGCCGACAGCATCAGCCCCATCATCGACAGCAGGTTGAGCGTTCCTCCGGAGAAGTACATCAGCCCCAGCGCCGCGATCACCGAGAACGGAATCGCCAGACCGATGACGACGCTCGGGATCAACCGCCGCAGGAACAGAAACAATGTCACGATGGCCAGCAGCGCGCCTACGGTGCCGGAGCTGAGGAGGCTGGACAGCGACTTGGTGATCTCGAGTCCCGCGTCGTGCCAGATGTGTAGATCCACGCCGGTAAGCGCGGGATCGTTTTCGAGATCGTCGAGCACCTTCTTGACTGCCGCCACCGTCTCCACGGTGTTCGCTTCCGAGCTCTTGCGCACCGAGAAACCGATGCCGTAGCGCCCGTTGAGGTGCTGGCCGGAGTTGCTGACCGGGGCGTCGTAGACGATCTCGGCGACCTGCTCCAGCCGCAGGCCGCGTTCATTGACCGGGAAGTTGCGGATGTCGTCCACCGACGCCATCACGCCCTTGGAGACCGCGCTGAAGCGACGGCCGCCATCCTCGGCGCGCCCCAGGGACAGGTTTAGGTTGGCCTCGTCGAGCGCCCGGAACAGCCGGCCGACATCCACTTGCGAGCGCTTGAGGTCGTCCAGGCGCAGATAGATGTCCACCTGCTCGCGCTGGGCGCCCCAAATTTCCACGTCCGCCACGCCAGGAACGCGCTCGATCGGCTTTTTGAGCTTGGCGTCAAGGAAGTCGTAGGAGCTGCGCAGATCGCGCTCGGAGGAGATCGTTGCCTCCAGGATCGGAATATCGTCGCTGCCGAAATTGCGGATGATGATGCGGCGTACATCGTCGGGCAGGTCGTTGCGGATCTGCTCGACCTTCTCGCGCACTTGGGCGCGGATCACGCCGACATCGGTGTCCCAGTCGAACTGCACCTCAATCTGCGCCGAGTCCGCGGACGAAGTCGAGCTCATGCGCTTGACGCCGGGGATGGTGGCGACAACCTCTTCCAGCGGCCGCGTGATCGTCTGCTGAATCTGTTGTGGGGTAGCGTTGGCGTATGGAACGTAAA
>CAYOPA010000009.1:1995-8540 GCA_964405625.1 uncultured Bryobacterales bacterium | reverse complement strand
ACGATCAGAAATGGAAACTGGATGTCCGGCATGAACACCAGCGGGATCCGCGTGGAGGCGATCAGCCCCAGCGCCACCAACGAAACGAAAAGCATCGAGATCGTGACGGGCCGCCGCACCGAAAAGGCGGCCAGCGCCGAGCCGACTTCCACGGAGAGGTCGTCATCGGTGGGTTTCGGGGCGTGGGGATCTAGATCAGGCATGGCGACACTCGATGCGTAGGGGCGGGCGGCAGCCCGCCCAAAACCAGTTGGTCCGCGGGGGCCGTGCGGATCTGGGCGGGCGGCCGCCCGCCCCTACGCGCGCTCTCGTCATCAATCCGCCCCCTGGAAGACCGGCTCTTCACTGGTTTGGTACGCCCGCCTGTCGAGCAGCTCATAGACGGCCGGGATCAATACCAGCGTCAACGCCGTGGAAAACAGCAACCCGCCCATCACGGCGATGGCCATCGGGGCGCGGATCTCGGCGCCCTCGCCCCAGCCGAGCGCCATCGGCAGTAGGCCCAGAGCCGTCGTCAGGGTCGTCATCAAAATCGGCCTCAGGCGCACCTGACCCGCCGTAACGATCGCTTCGCGCTTTGCGTAGCCTTCCCGGCGAAGCTGGTTGGCATAGTCGATCAGCACAATCGCGTTGTTCACCACGATACCCGCCAGGATAATTACGCCCAGCAGCACCACCACGCTCAAGCCCACGCCGGTCAGCGCCAGCGCGAACACCACGCCGACCAAGCCCAACGGCACGGTAAACAGGATGACAAACGGGTGCGTGAGCGACTCAAACTGCGACGCCATCACCAGATAAACGAGGAAAATCGCCAGACCGAGCGCGAACAGCAGGCTACGGTAGGAGGTTTCGAGCTCCTCGTTTTGTCCGCTCAACCCCACCGTCGCATTGATGGGGAGCTCTCCGCGGATCTCGCTGAGAGCGGCTCGGATCTCGGCGGAAACCGAGCTCAGATCGCGGCCGGACAGGTTGGCCGAAACCACCGCGGCGCGCTGCGAGCGAACCCGGCGGATCTCGCTCGGCCCGCGGGCGATCTCAATCGACGCCACCTGCGACAGCCGGATCGGAGCGGCCGTCGCCGCAGCCGCGCCGCGCTGGTTCTGGTTGGCGCCGCCGAATGGATTGCGGTTGTTTTGCCCGCCCTGCTGTTGCTGCTGCTGGTTGTCGGTTCCGTCGGTCTCGCGGTCGGTGCGGGGCGAGTTGACGATCAGGTTGCCGATGTCGGCCAGCTCAGCGCGGTCGCTCTCGTCGGCGCGAACGAGGATGTCGATCTGGCGATCTCCGTCGCGATAGCGTGAGGCGACGTCGCCTCGGATCTTGTTGCGCAACAGTTGCGCCACGCGGTTCTCTTCCAAGCCGAGCCGCGCCAGCCGCTCGCGGTCGAAACGGATCTGCACTTCCGGGTTGCCGAGCTGGGTCGTTGTACGGATGTCGCTCAAGCCCTCGATCCTCTCCAGGCGCGTTGCGATCTTCTCGGCGGCCACCCGCTGCTCTTCGAGATCGAACGCGAAAATTTCCACCTCGATCGGAGTCTTAAAGCTGAACAGCGTGGGTCGGCTGAAGGCATGGGTCGCTTCCGGATAGGCGGCGAGCTCGCGGCGGATCGCTTCGACGGCGGCCTCTTCGAGCTCGTGGTTGCGCTTGTCCGCCATCACCACGTACAGCCTGCCGAAGTTCTCCTCCAGCGTACGCTCCGAGAACTGGTTCTCCTGGCTGCCGCCGATGCTGGAGAACACATCGCCGACCCCTTCGATCTTGCGGGCCTTCTCCTCGACCGCGCGGACGACGCCGTCAGTGCGCTCAATCGTGGCGCCCTCGGGCAGCTTGACCTCGAAGGAAAACTCCCCCTGCGCCAGCGACGGGATCAGCTCGCCGCCCAGCCCCATCCCCAACACCAGCGCCAACACGGCCGCCGCCGCCGCGGCGCCGCCCACGACCGCTTTGTTGTCCAGCGACCACGTCAGCAGCCGCGGGTAGCGGTCGGTTACCCCGGCGAAGGAGCGGTCAAAGGCGTCGAGCGCCGGGCCGAGAACGGCCATCAGCAGTCCGGCGAGAAAAGCGATCAGGCGGCGCAGGTCGCCGACCACCGTCGTCGGAACGGTAACGAGCAGGAATCGCAACAGGCGCCGGGGACCTGACTGCTTGCCCGCCCCCTCGGCATACGCGGCCTCGTCGTCCTCCGCCGGCGGCTCGGCCTTTAGCGCCAGCGCCATCGGAATGAACGTCAGCGCCACCGCCAGAGAGGCCAGCAGCGAAAACGTAATCGTCAAAGCCTGATCGCGAAAAAGCTGCCCGGCGATGCCTTCCACAAAAATCAGCGGCAGGAAGACGGCGATGGTCGTCATGGTCGATGCGAAGACAGCCCCGCCGACCTCCCGCGTGCCGCGAGCCACCTGCTCCTCGATCCGGCCGCCCTGACGGCGATAGCGGTCCACGGCCTCCAGCACCACAATTGAGTTGTCCACCAACATGCCGACGCCCAGCGCCAACCCGCCCAGCGACATGATGTTCAGCGAAACGCCGGTCTGGAACATCAGCGCGAACGTCGCCATGATGGAGAGCGGGATCGACAGCCCGATGATGAACGTGGACCGCGCGTCGCGCAGGAAGACAAACAGAATCACCACCGCCAGCAGCCCGCCAAGCTGCGCGGCGGAGAGCACATTGTTCACGCTGGCCGAGATGAAGTCGGCTTGGTTGAAAACGATCGTCGTCTCGACGCCTTCGGGGAAGGTCTTGCCCTTCTTGAGCGCCTCCAGCCGGTTCTTCACGTCCCGCGCCACGGTCACCGTATTGGCGTCGCCTTCCTTGTAGATGGCGAGCTCGACGGACTCCTCGCCGTTGAAGCGGGTGATGACGCCGCGGTCCTTGACGCCGCGCCAAACCTTGGCCACGTCTCCCAGCAGCACGGGCTTGCCCTGCTGATCGCGCAGTACGATGCGGCTGATCTCATCCACCGTGCGGAACTCGTTGAGCATCCGCACCAGGTAGCTGGCGTCGAGGTCGTAGAGCGAACCGGAGGCCTGGTTGAGGTTCTCCTGCCGCAGGATGTTGGTGACCTCGGTGATGGGGATGCGCAGCTCGGCCAGACGTTTTTCGTCGAGCTCGATGCGGATCTGCTCCTCGCGGCCGCCGCTGACTTTGACGGCGGCGACGCCCTGAACGGCCTCCAAGCCCTTCTTGACGTCCTCTTCGGCAATCGTACGCAACCGGCTCAGGCTTACCGCCGCCGAGAGCTGCATCCGCAGGATCGGGTCGTAGGTCGGGTCAAAGCGCAGCAAGACGGGCTTGGAAACATCGCGCGGCATCTCCAGCAGGTCCAGCTTCTCGCGCACGTCCATCGCCGCCACGTCCATGTTCTTGCCCCAGGCGAACTCCAGAAAGACTTCCGAGCGGCCGGGGCGCGAGATCGAGCTGACGCGGGTGAGACCGGAGGCCACGCCGACGGCTTCTTCAATGGGCCGGGTGATTAGCGATTCGATCTCCTCCGGCGCGGCGTCCTCGTAGTCGGTCTGGACGGTCAGCGAGGGGTAGGAGATGTCCGGCAGCAGGTTCAGCGGCAGCCGGCCGAGGGAGACCAGGCCGAACAGCACCACGGCGACGCAGGACATGCTCACGGTGACGGGCCGGCGGATGGCGATCTGGGAGACGCTCATGCGAAGACCTCGCACGGAGCGCCGGACGACAGCATCCGAGCCCCAGGCGTCAGCCTGGGGTCAGGCCGGGAAGGTCGGCTCGAGAACCCGCGCCACGCGTGCGGACGCCCTTGCGCTACCGAAGCCGGTTTCCGCATGGCTACCCGATCACCCGCGTCTTATCGCCGTCCTTCAGCTTGCCCTGGCCGGCCACGATGACTTGGTCGCCGGGCCGCACGCCGGAGCGGATCTCCACCGCGTCGCCGTCCTCGTAGCCGAGCTCGACATCCTGGCGCCGGGCCGTTTCGCCGTCGTGAATGAAGACGTAGGTCTCGCCGTCGCGCTCGATGACGGCGCGCTTGGGGATCAGGGTCGTCTCCTGCCGGGTGTCGGTCTCGATGCGCACGCGAACGAAGGACCCGGGCCGATAGTCGCTCGACGGCGGATGCAACTCCGTGGTGACTTTCACCGTCCCGGTCTGATCGTCGACGACCGGGCTCACCCGCACCACGCGTCCTCCCGCCGGTTTGTCAGCGCCGTCAAGCAGGATGCGGGCGGTCTGTCCGACGCGCACGCGGCGCGAATCGAGCTCGGAGACAAAAGCGTCGGCATACAACGGGGCGAACGACGAAAGGCGGAACAAGGCGTCGGCGGCCCCGACGGTCTGGCCGATCTCCACTGTCCGCGAGGTGATGCTGCCGTCAAAAGGCGCGCGAATGTGGGTCTCGGAAAGCTGCATCTCGGCGCGCTCGATCTCTTTGCGGATCTCTTCGGTGCGCAGTCGGGTCTCGCGCACGGCGACGGCTTGGCGTTTCTCGTCAAGCACCAGCTCGGCAAGCTGGCTGCGCAGTAGGCTGACGTCGGTGTCGCTGACCAGCCCGGCGGCAAGCGCCTCTTCATTGCGCTTCAGCTCGGCGCGCTTGAACTCAATTTGGGCCTCGTTTTTCTCGCGCAACAATTGGGCGCTCTCCAGTTGCACCCGCGCCTGCTCAAGCTGCTGGCGGCTCAGGTCGAGGCTGATCCGAAGCTCGCGGTCATCCAGCGTGGCGAGCTCCTGGCCGGATCGGACCACATCGCCTTCCTCGACGAGGACGCGCCGGACGACCCCCGCGGTCTGGGACTTGAGCTCCACATTGCGCAAGGCGCGCAGGTTGGCGGTGGACAGCACATGCGACGAGATGGCTCCGCGCTCGGCCGCGGCGACCTCGACCGGCAGACCTTCGTCGCCTTTCTTCTCTTTCTCCTCGGCCTCCTTTTCGGCTTTGACGGCAGCCTTGGACTTAGGCGGCCAACCGCCGGCCTCGTAGTTTTGGTTGAAATACCAAGCGCCGCCGCCCGTCAAGGCGGCGGCGAGCAGGAATCCATAGACGACAGCGCGGGATTGCATGATTGGGCGACGTTGCAGGTTCTCAAAATTCTACGGTTAGGCGGCGGGGCTTGTTCCCTTAAAAGACATCAGCTCCGCCGAAAGGTATGTGACGCACCGGAACCGGTTTCGTATTCTTATATTCTGCGCGATCTCCTCGGTTTGTCGAGCCCCGCCGCGGGCGCGCTGGCGGAATGCGGCGCGAAATCGCGGCGGAGCCGCCGCTCGTTCGAATGTAGCCCTGCTCCGTGTTGTAATGGCGGGGGTGCGGATCGCAACTTGGAACGTCAATGGGCTGCGGGCCCGGCTCGATTACGTGCGGCTCTGGCTGGCGGCGCGAAAACCCGACGTGGTCGGGTTCCAGGAGCTCAAGCTGGAAGACGCGCAGTTCCCGCATGAGCTCTTCGCCGAGCTCGGCTACCACGCCGCCGTTTACGGACAAAAGGGCTGGAACGGCGTCGCGATCCTCAGTCGGGAGCCGGCCGAGGTCCTCGCGAAAGGGTTGCCCGGCCAGGAAGACTTTGGCTCGCGGCTGATTACGGCTCGCGTGGGCGGGCTGCGCTTCACGACCGTCTACGTCCCGAACGGCAAGAGCGTCGAGCACGACGACTATCCCAAAAAGCTCGCCTGGTGCGAAGCGCTCCACGCGCACATGGCCTCGCCCGACGACACCGAGCCCGCCGTGCTGTGCGGCGACTTTAACATCGTTCCCGCCCCCATCGATACCTGGAACGAAGCCGCCCTGGCCGGCAAGATCTTTCACACGGAAGCCGAGCGCGAACGCTTCCAACAACTGCTCGACAGCGGCTGGGCCGACCTGTTTCGCCGCCTTTATCCCAGTGAGAAGCAGTTTTCCTGGTGGGACTATCGAGGCGGGGCGTTTCACCGCAAAATGGGGCTGCGGATTGATTTTCTGCTGGGCTCAGCGAGCCTGCTTCAGCGCGTGGAGTCCGTGGAGATCGACCGCGAGTTCCGCAAAAAGCAGGACGGGCTGACCGCTTCCGACCACGCCCCGGTGGTGGCTGAGCTGCGCTGACCGGCTTGCCGCTCCGCTCGCTTGGCTAAGCGTTCCTCGAAACACAAACGGTATATGTGTTGTGGAACAATAGGTTTACGAATGGGGAGCCGCCGATGAACGGGAACGGCGCGGGCCTGCGGGTGGAGAGTTTGAGCAAGGAGTACCCGACGCCGGGCGCTCCGCTGCAAATCCTTCGCGATGTCAGCTTTGAGCTTGAGCCGGGGCGATCCCTGGCAGTGATGGGCCCGTCGGGCTCGGGCAAAAGCACCCTGCTTTACATCCTGGGAGCGCTGGAAGAGCCGACCGCCGGCCGCGTAATTCTCGCCGGACAAGAGCCGTTCCGGCTGGCTGCGAAACAGTTGGCGGCCTTTCGCAATCATCAGGTCGGCTTCGTTTTTCAGGATCACCACTTGCTGCCGCAGTGCTCCGCGTTGGAGAACGTTTTGATCCCCACCCTGGCCGACTCCGCCGGAGCGGGCCGGGACAAGAGCCGGAATATGGAGGGGCGGGCTCGGGAGCTGCT
>CAYOPA010000009.1:0-1985 GCA_964405625.1 uncultured Bryobacterales bacterium | reverse complement strand
GCCGAGCTCTCCGGCGGCGAGCGGCAGCGCGTGGCGATTGCGCGCGCCCTGATCCATCAACCGGCGTTGTTGCTGGGCGACGAGCCCACCGGCAACCTGGACCGAAAGACGGCGGAGTCCGTCGCGGATCTTTTGATTGAGCTGCACCAGGAAGCCCAATCGGTGCTGATCCTGGTGACACACAGCCAGGAGCTGGCGCGGCGGCTGCCGCTGCGCGCGGAGCTGGCGGACGGAAAGTTGGAGTTTGAGGGCTGAGGGCGCAAAGCCTGGGCTGAGGGGATACATGCAACACGCGAAGGTACTCGGAATCATTTTGGCCGGCGGCAAGGGAACGCGGCTGTACCCCTTGACCCGCGAGCGCTCCAAACCGGCGGTGCCGTTCGGCGGCAAGTACCGCATTATTGATTTCGCGCTGAGCAACTTCGTCAACTCCGGCATCTACTCGATCTACGTTCTGACCCAGTTCAAGAGCCAGTCGCTGCTGCAACACCTGCGCGAAGCCTGGCAGTTTTCCAACCTGCTCACCAGCCAGTTCATCATTCCCGTGCCGGCGCAGATGCGCAAGGGCGAGCACTGGTACAAGGGCACCTCCGACGCGATCTACCAAAACATCCACCTACTCGAGCTCTCCCGCCCGGAGATGGTGGCCGTCTTCGGCGCCGACCACATCTACCGCATGGACATCTCACAGATGGTCCGCTACCACCAGCAGAACGGCGCCAAGGGGACGATCGCGGCGCTGCCGCTGCCGGTGTCGGAAGCCGGCGATTTCGGCACCATGGCCATCGACGAGAACTGGCGCATCCTCGACTTCAAGGAAAAGACGCCGAACCCGCCGGAGATTCCCGGCCGGCCCGGCTGGACTCTGGCCTCGATGGGCAACTATATCTTCGACACGGAGATCCTGGTGCAGGAGCTCCGCCGCGACGCCGCCAACCCCAACAGCGCCCACGACTTCGGCCGCAACATGCTGCCGGAGATGATCCACGAGCATCCGCTCTACGCCTATGACTTCCAGTCCAACGTGGTGCCGGGCGAGCTGCCGGAGAATCGCGGATACTGGCGCGACGTGGGTACGATCGAGGCATATTTCGACGCCAGCATGGACCTGCGCTCCGTCAAGCCCGCGCTGAACCTGTACAACTACCAGTGGCCGCTGCGCACGGCCGAGTACCCGCAAGGGCCGACCAAGTTCACCTTTGACGAGGACGGTCGGAGGGGCCACGCGCTCAACTCCGTGGTGGCGGAAGGCTGCATCCTGGCCGGCGGCGAGGTTCACAACTCGATCCTGGGCCGGCGGGTGTTTATCGACAACGGCGCCACGGTGGAAGACTCGATCGTGATGGACGGCTGTTACATCGGCGCGGGCGCGAAAATCCGTCGGGCGATCGTCGACAAGAACGCTCGCGTGCAGGCCGGCGAGAAGGTTGGGTTTGATCTCAAGCGCGACCGGGAAAAGTACCACGTCTCGCAGACGGGAATTGTGGTGGTGGAAGGTCACCGCTCGCCGATCCCGGTCTGGCCTTTGGCGGTGTAGAGGACGTCGGTAGCCGTCGGGAGCGAATCGGCGTGAGGAGCGGATGCGCCGCCCCGGTCGCTGTCGCTAAGCGGTTCGTAGTCGCCGATGTCGCGGCTCTATTCAGGTCGCGGTAGGGACGCCGGTCGCTCGACGCCCCCCGCATGGATCCGTACGTGCGGCGTTACCGCATACGGCTCCTACCTCGGATGCATGGCGTCAAAGCGCACGCTTGGAAACGGATGAGCGACACGCACCGTGGTGATGTAACGCCGGACCAGCGCTGACATCCTTCTCCAGCGCGGCTCGGCCGTCTGACTGCGACGCTTGATCGCGTGCCGCCAATACTGGTTCGAAAAGCATGCAGCCTGCCGCGATTTCCCGGAACCGCATGGTATTGGAAATAGCCTCGAACCACCGACCCGAGCCTTTCCCCGGTTTGCGAAGTCCGGTCGTGCATCCGCCGCCG
>CAYOPA010000008.1:29279-29510 GCA_964405625.1 uncultured Bryobacterales bacterium | reverse complement strand
GCGTCGCCGGATTCGACGACGGCGTAGCAGGCCCACAGCCCCCGCACGCCGCGGCTGAGAGCTTCCAGCGGCAGCCAGTAGCCGGAGGTCTGCTCCTCGCGGGAGACGGACAGCCGGGCGATCTGACCCGGAAAGATGGCGTTGGGCTTCTGGGTTTCGAGCTCGAACAGCGCCGTGACCGTGCGGGTTTCCGTTTCGAGCTCCGGCAGCAGGCCGGTCATCGTGGCCGGG
>CAYOPA010000008.1:27603-29269 GCA_964405625.1 uncultured Bryobacterales bacterium | reverse complement strand
TCTTGTCCCCAATCGAAAGCTGTTGCGCCGAGTCGGCGGGCAGTCCGATTCGGACTTCGGGCCGCGCCTCTTCGAGCAGCGTCAACACCGTCTGCCCTGGGGATGCGAAGGAGCCCTCGTCCAGCAACCGCTCGTTGATGCGTCCGGCATAGGGCGCCCGCAGCACGCTCTTGTCCAGATCGAGGGCCAGCGAGGCCACGCGCGAATCCAGCTCGGCCACCACCCCTTGCTGCCCGCGAACCTGCTCCTCGCGCGTTCCCGTCAGCAACTCATCCAGGCGCGCCTGGGCCGCGTCGAGCGAGGCTTGCAGGCTGCGAGACTGGAAATCCAGGCGGTCAAATTCTTCCCGTGAGATTGCTTGTCGATTCAATAACTCTTGACGCCGCTTCGTCTGAACATGTGAGAGCTCAAGTTGTTGTTGAATATCATGGACCTGCGCACGGGCCGCGGCGATGGTCTCCTGGCGCGGACCGGCGAGGAGCTCGTCGAGCCGCGCTTGGGCCTGCGCCAAGTTGGCTTCGAGCTGCGTCTTGCGCAAATCCAGGTCGCGATTGTCGAGGCGCGCCAGGGCCTGACCGCGACTAACGCGGTCGCCCTTGTCGACCAGCACGGCGTCAATCCGCGCGGCGCGTTCAAACGCAAGCGGGCTGGAACGCCGAGCCGCGACTCGGCCGGTGAAGTAGCGCTCGGCGGTGATGGAGCCGACCGGTTGCACGGCCACCGCATCGACCGGCGTGATGACTTCGGAGGTGTGCGCCGTAAGGTCCTCGGCGCCGATCCAACGCATCGCCACCAGCCCCACCGTGGAGAGCGCGATGGCGGCCAGGAAGAAAAACAGAAAGCGGCGCGCGCCGCGTGACTGCCGGGGTACAACGGTTTTCGGTTCGTTTAAGGTCATCAGCGATCTAACCTCTCAACGTTTGTGTGGACCCGGCATCGACAGGGTTGCCGGCGGCTGGAGCGCCGCGGGACGCTCGGAGCAGACCCGCGACCAGCGTCTGGAGCAAGGTCTCGGTCATTTGGTCGCGATCGGCCCACGGAAACCGCTCGTGGGCGATCAGTAGGGAAGTCAGCCCGTGGATCGCCGCCCACCAAGTGCAGGCGGTGGTCCGCACATCGATGCCCGGAGCCAACCCGGCGTCGACGCAGGCTTGGATGGCGCTCTCCAAGCCCTGAAAGCAGCGCTCGCCCATCGAGCCCTCAAACGGGATATCGGGTTCGCCGGGGTCGCGCTTGGGCGGGGAGATGAAGGTGACGACGTACTGCGCCGGGTGGCTGAGGCCGAACTCGATGTAGCCCCGGCTGCCCCGAACGAGCCCCTCCAAGGGATCCGCCGCGCCTTCTTTCTGGCCTTCGATGAACTCGATGAGCTGCGCGAAGGTGTCTTCGCAGAGCTGGTTGAGCAGGTCGGCCTTGTCTTGGAAGTAGAGGTAGATCGCCGCGGGCGAGTACTCCACTTTTTCGGCAATACGGCGCATGGAGACGCTCTCGTATCCCTCTTGCGCAAAAAGCTCTCCCGCCGCGACAAGGATCTCCCTGCGAATCTGCTCTTTGTGGCGGGTGCGGCGATCGGCGGCGGGCATAAGCGCAACACTAATGAACGATGTTCATAAAGTCAAACAGTGTTCATAAACTGGACATCAATCAGCTAATCCGCAGGATCGCA